>NZ_JBHSIV010000005.1:0-245908 GCF_042653685.1 Actinomycetospora atypica
GCCGACGTGCTGCGCGCGGCGGCCGTCGCGATCGACCACCCCACCGCGCCGTCCGAGCCGGTCGTGCACGCCCGCCGCCGCGCGCTGCGAGCCCGCGCGACCGTCGAGGCGGCCGTCGAGACCGTGCTGCGCAGCACCGGCCGGGCCACCGGGCCGGCCCCGCTCGCGCACGACGAGGCCCACGCCCGCCACGTCGCGGACCTCACCGTCTACGTCCGCCAGAGCCACGCCGAGCGCGACCTCGCGGTCCTCGGGCACCTCGCCGCCGAGGTCGACGGCGAGGCCGACGAGGGGGTGCGGCTGTGACTCTGCCGAACCCCCGTCGCTCCGCTCGCCCGGGCCGCGACCTCACCGGCACCGGGACCGACGAGGCCCGCTGGCGCTCGTCGGACCTGCTGCCGGGCCTGCCGCGGGTCGGGCCCGACGCCTGCCGCCCGCCGGGCCGCGTGGTCGTCCTCGCCCCCCATCCCGACGACGAGGTGCTCGGCGCCGGCGCGACGCTCGCCGCGTGGGCGGCGGCGGGGACCGAGGTCGTCGTCGTGGCCGTGACCGACGGCGAGGGCAGCCACCCGGGCAGCCCGACGCTGGTCCCGGCCGACCTCGTGCGCCTGCGCGACGCCGAGCGGCGCCGCGCCCTGGAGCGGCTGGGCCTCGGGGGCTCGCGCCTGGTGCGCGCGGGCCTGCCCGACGGCCACGTGGCCGCCCACCGCGACGAGCTCGCCGACCTCCTGCACGGGGAGCTGCTCCCCGGCGACACCGTCCTCGCGCCGCTTTCCGGCGACGGCCACCCCGACCACGACGCCGTCGCCGACGTCGCCGGGGCCACCACGCTCCCGGTGTGGCGGTACGCGGTGTGGCTGTGGCACTGGGCCGACCCCGACGGGCCCGACGTCCCCCGCGACGGCGCGGTGGCCGTGACCGTCGACGCCGCGGCCCTGGCGGCCAAGCGCGCCGCGGTCGACGAGTTCACCACCCAGGTGCGGCCGCTGTCCGACGACCCCCGCGACGGGGTGATCCTTCCGCCCGGCGTCCTCGCCCGGCTGCTGCGTGAGATCGAGGTGCTGTGGACGACCTGACCGGGGCGGGCTCGCTGCCCGTCGAGCACTTCGACCGGCTCTGGGCCGACGAGGACGACCCGTGGGGGCTCGAGGGCTCCTGGTACGAGGACCGCAAGCGGTCGCTCGTGATGGCCGCGCTGCCCGACGAGCGCCTCGGCCGTGCGTGGGAGCCCGGGTGCGCGGGCGGCGCGCTGTCGGTGCTGCTGGCGCCGCGCTGCGACGAGCTCGTGTGCACCGACCTCGCCGAGACCGGACTGGAGCGCGCCCGCCGGCGGCTGGCGGGCGAGGACCACGTGCGGGTCGAGCGCGCCGCGGTGCCGGGCGAGTACCCGGCGGGCCCCTTCGACCTCGTGGTGGTCTCCGAGCTCGCCTACTACTTCGGCGACGCCGACCGCGCCGCCCTGTGGGCCGCGGTGCTCGACGTGCTCGCGCCGGGCGGCACGCTGCTCGCGGTGCACTGGGTGCGCGAGGCGCCGGAGTACCCGGTCACCGGCGACGTCGTCCACGACGAGCTGGCCGGAATCGCCGGCCTGGAGCGCCTCGTCGAGCACCGCGAGGGCGACTTCCGGCTCGACGTGTACTCCCGCGTCCCCCCGGCCGCCCGCTCGGTGGCGTTCCGGGTGGGCCTGCGATGAGCCCTCCGCCCGTGATCGGCGTGGTGGTCCCGGTGCACGACGAGCAGGAGCTGCTCGGCGGGTGCCTCGACGCGCTCGCCCGCGCCACCCGGTGGGTCGGGGAACGGGCGCTCGTCCGGACCGTCGTGGTCCTTGACGCGTGCCGCGACGCCAGCGCCGACATCGCCCGGCTCCGCGGCGTGGGGACGGCGACCGGGCCGGGCGCCGGGGTGGGTCGGGCCCGCGACGCGGGCTGCCGGACCCTGCTCGACGGACCCGGGCCCCGCCCCGACTGGATCGCCACCACCGACGCCGACTCGCGCGTCCCTCCGGACTGGCTGCTCGCCCACCTGGAGGCCTACGAGCGGGGCGACGACGCGTTCGTCGGGACCGTCTACATCGAGGAGCCCGACGAGGAGGCGGAGCCGACCGGCGCGCGGCGCTGGTTCCGCGAGGTCTACGACGCCTCGGGCGACCCGCACCCGCACGTCCACGGCGCGAACCTGGGGGTGCGCGCCGGGGCGTACGAGGCGGTCGGCGGGTTCCGGGGGATCGTCACCGGGGAGGACGTCGCGCTGGTGGCGGCGCTGGAGGCGCACGGGTCGTCCGTGCACCGGACCCGGCGCAGCCCCGTGCTCACCAGCGGGCGCCGGGTCGGCCGCGCGACCGGCGGGCTCGCGCACCGCCTCGTCGAGCTCGACACCCAGCAGCCCGTCCCCACTGACGTCCCTCGTTCCATGATCACCGGGACGACGAGGATCCGGACGGTCAGCGTCCGGATCCTCGTTCTCCTGGTGATCATGAGTGGGCGAGCCGGTGGGCGAGCGTCCGTCGGATCTCGTCGAGGATCTTCTCGGGGCGCCTCACGAGGTCCTCCCAGGTCACCTCGGCCACCACCCAGCCGTCCGCGACGAGGGCCCGCGTCCGGGCTCGGCGGTCGATGAAGCGCGCCGGGTCGGTGTGGAAAGCCCAGCCGTCGACCTCGAGCGCGAACCTCGCGTCGGCGAAGGCGATGTCGAGGACCGCCTCCCGCCCGTCGGAGAGCACGAGGGCGAGGTTGACCGCCCAGCCGGTGACCCCGCTCTCGCGGAGCAGGGAGATCATCGTCCGCTCGGCCTTCGACGCCGCCCGGTCCGCGGCCCGCACCAGCAGCCGGTGCGCGGCGCCCGACCCGCGACGGCCGAGGTGCCGGGACTGGGTGCCCCGGAGCTCGTCGAGGGTGACGGTCCCCTGCTGGAGGACCCGGTCGAGGAACGCCTGCCCCTCCTGCCCGAGGGCGACCGCGGCGTCGAGGGCGGTCAGGGCGCGGCTGGTCACCCACAGCCCGCGGTGCGTCATCCGGTCGCCCCGCAGGTCCCGCTGGACCAGGGAGACGCCCGGCGGCCGCGAGCGGGAGGACCCGGGCGGGAGAGCCACCACGAGGGGATGCGGTGTGGTGACGCCGAGACCGAGCCACCAGGCCGCGGCCACGCCGATCACCGCCCCGACGGGGCGGACCCACTCGGCGGCGACCCGGACCCGGGCCGCGGCGGTCCACGGCCACGCCGTCGCGAAGAAGACGCCGGGGGCACGTCGGACCCATTGTCCGCTCGTCAGTCGGCGCGCGATCTGGTCCTCGCTCAGGCCGCACGTGCGGGCCTGGGCGCGGGAGATGACGCCGTCGTGGGAGGCCAGGAAACGATCGAGCTTCACACCGACTCGGAGTGTCAGGGGGCCCGATCGGTTCCCCCGAGTTCCATGATCACCGAGACGACGAGGATCCGGACGCTGGGCGTCCGGATCCTCGTCGTGGTGACGATCTTGCTCGTCGCGCCTCGTGTCAGGGCTTCAGGACGACCTTGATCGCGCCGTCCTGCTTCTTCTGGAAGATCTCGTACCCGTGCGCGGCCTGGTCGAGCGGCAGCGCGTGGGTCTCGAGGTCGTGGACGCCCAGCGGGTCGTCGTCGGTCAGCAGCGGGAGGATCTGCGGGGTCCAGCGCTTCACGTGCGCCTGGCCCATGGTGATCTCGATGCCCTTGTCGAACATCTTCAGCATCGGCAGGGGGTCGGCCATCCCGCCGTAGACGCCGGAGAGCGACACCGTGCCGGCGCGGCGGACCGCGTCGACGGCGCCCAGGAGCGCGGCGGTGCGGTCGACACCCGCGGTCGACATCAGCGGCGCCGAGATCGCGTCGGGCAGCACCCCGGCCACCTTCTGCACGGCCTCGCCGACGGGCGAGCCGTGGGCCTCCATGCCCACCGCGTCGATCGCGGAGTCGGTACCGCGGCCGTCGGTGAGGTCGCGGACCGCGCCGGTGACGTCCTGGACCTGCGTGGAGTCGATCGTCTCGATGCCGTGGCGCGCGGCCATGGCGAGGCGCTCCGGGACGGAGTCGACGGCGACCACCCGGAAACCGCGGTACTTCGCGATGCGGGAGGCCATCTGGCCGATCGGCCCGAGCCCGAACACGACGACGCTGCCGCCCTCGGGGATGTGGGCGTACTCGACGGCCTGCCACGCGGTGGGCAGCACGTCGGAGAGGTAGAGGAAGCGCTCGTCGGGCGGGCCGTCGGGGACGACGATCGGGCCGAACTGCGCCTGGGGCACCCGCAGGTACTCGGCCTGCGCGCCCGGCACCTGCCCGTAGAGCTTGGTGAAGCCGAACAGCGAGGCGCCCATGCCCTGCGAGTGGTTCTGGGTGGTCTCGCACTGCGAGAAGTAGTTGCGCGAGCACATCCAGCAGTGCCCGCACGAGATGTTGAAGGGGATGACGACGCGGTCGCCGACCTTCAGGTCGCCGGCCTCGGAGCCGACCTCCTCGACGACGCCCATCGGCTCGTGGCCGAGGATGTCGCCCTTGTCGAGGAACGGTCCGAGGACCTCGTAGAGGTGCAGGTCCGAGCCGCAGATGGCGGTGCTCGTCATCCGCACGATGGCGTCGGTCGGTTGCTGGATCTGGGGGTCAGGAACGTTCTCGACACTGACCTTGCCGCGGGACTGCCAGGTGACGGCCTTCATGGACGGTCGGCTCCCCGCCGCGGCTACGGACCCAAACGGTCGATCGGCGCGGGGCGCTGCTCCACCCGCTCCGTGACGAGCCAGCGGGCCACGTCGACGAGCTTGAGGTTGGTGCTCTGGGAGGCGCCGACGAGCCGGCTGAACGCCTCGTCGGCGTCCACGCCGTCGCGCTCGACGAGGATGCCCTTGGCCTGCCCGATGAGGTCCCGCGACTGCACCGCGCGGGCGAGCCCGGCGATGCGCTGCGCCCCGAAGAGCGCCACGGTCGCCTGCGCGGCCAGGGCCCCGACGAGGGCGCGGGACCGGTCGTCGAGCGCCTCGCGGGCGTAGAGGGTCAGCACCCCGACGACCTCGTCGCCGACGGACAGGACCCGGGCGTAGGCCGCACCCAGACCGTGGCGGGCGGCCGCGCGCGCGAGGACCCCGAGGTGGGGGTCGGCGGCGAGGTCGGGGACGTCGACGGGCCGGCCGGTGGCTGCGGCCCGGACGCTGGGGCCCTCGCCGAAGGAGGACTGGGCGGCGTCGAGCTCGTCGGCGACGTCGTCGCCGGTCGACCGGAACTCGAGCGACCCCTTGGCGCAGAGGGCGAACCCCACGTGCTCGACGCCCGGCACGATCATGACGGCCGAGCGGACGGTCGCCCGCAGGGTCCGGTCGACGACGTCGTGCTCGTCGCCCAGCGCGGAACTCAGCTCCGAGGCGCCGCGCGTGAGCGCGTCCGCGACCGGGGTCAGGTCGTCAACCGTCATCGGCGGCCCCCACGAGGTGCGTGCCTGCTCGGAACGCCCGCCTCGCTGTTGAACCAGGACCGGAACACTCTAGGACACCGAAGACGATCACGTCCGTCCGAGCGTCCCGGTTCCCCGGGCGGTCCCGCGGGTAGCCGCGCACCCGTGCCTGACCTCGTCGTCGTCGCCAACCGCCTCCCGGTCGATCTCGTCACCGCCGACGACGGGAGCGAGCACTGGCAGGCCGCTCCCGGCGGTCTCGTGACGGCGCTCGCGCCCGCCCTCGAGGGCCGCCGCGGCGCGTGGGTGGGGTGGCCCGGGGTGCCCGACGTGGCGCCCGAGCCGTTCTCCGACGACGCGGTGGGCCCCGACGTGATGCTCCACCCGGTGCCGCTGGGCGCCGACGAGGTGGCCGCGCACTACGAGGGAGCCGCGAACGCGACGCTCTGGCCGCTCTACCACGACGTCGTCGTCGCCCCCGTCTACGACCGCGACTGGTGGGAGGTCCACCGCCGGGTCAACGAGCGGTTCGCCGACGCCGCGGCCGAGGTGGCCGACGAGGGCGCGACGGTGTGGGTGCAGGACTACCAGCTGCAGCTCGTGCCGCGGATGTTGCGCGAGCGCCGGCCCGACCTGCGCATCGGCTTCTTCCTGCACATCCCGTTCCCGCCGGTGGAGCTGTTCCTGCAGCTGCCGTGGCGCCGCGAGGTCGTCGAGGGGCTGCTCGGCGCCGACCTCGTCGGGTTCCACACCCCCGGCGGCGCCGCCAACTTCCGGTGGCTCGCGCAGCGGCTGTGCGACGCGACGATCGACGACGCGCCGATCGGGCTGCGGGAGGCCCCCGGGGAGGTCCGGTTCGAGGGCCGCACCACGCGGGTCGGGGCGTTCCCGATCTCGATCGACAGCGCCACGTTCGCCGACCGGGGCGCCGACCCGGCCACCGTGGACCGGGCGAAGGAGGTGCGGGCCGAGCTCGGCGACCCCGAGGTCCTGCTCCTCGGCGTCGACCGGCTCGACTACACCAAGGGCATCGACGTCCGGCTGCGCGCGTTCGGCGAGCTGCTCGACACCGGCCGGCTCGACCCCGCCCGGACGATGCTGGTGCAGGTGGCCACCCCCAGCCGCGAGCGCGTCGAGGCCTACCGCCGCACCCGCGACGAGGTCGACCGCACCGTCGGGCGCATCAACGGCGACCACGGCGGGCTCGGGCGGCCGGCGGTGCACTACCTGCACCGGTCGCTGCCGCCCGCCGAGCTCGCGGCGCTCTACCTCGCGGCCGACGTCGCGCTGGTGACCCCCGTGCGCGACGGGATGAACCTGGTGGCCAAGGAGTACGTCGCGACGCGGTCCGACGACGACGGCGCGCTGGTCCTGTCGGAGTTCACCGGCGCCGCGGAGGAGCTCACCGAGGCGCACCTGGTCAACCCCCACGACCTCGACGGGGTCGCGGCGGCGATCGAGGCGGCCGTGGCCGGGCGCGGGACCGACGAGGCCCGGCGGCGGATGGGTGCCCTGCGCGCGCAGGTCCGCGAGAACGACGTGGCCCGCTGGGCCGCCGCGTTCCTCACCGCCCTCGACGGCTGAACGGTCGGCCCCGAGCGGCCGCGTCCGGTCGATCAGCCCTGGCGGGCGTTCTCGGGGACGCGGGGGAGGAGCTCGTCGTCGAGACCGGTGAGGGACAGGGCCCGCCGGGCCTGCGGGCTGACCACCACGCTCCAGTCGAGGCCCCGGCGGCCGGCCTCCCGGCCCGCCCGGTGCAGGACGGTCATCGCCGCCGCGGCGAGCAGGTCGACGGCGCCGAGGTCGACGACGACGCGGTGACCGCACCGGTGGTCGCGGGCGCGTTCGTCGGCCTCGAGGCCGGCGGCGTCGACGACCTGGGAGAGGACGCGCTCGAGGCGGGGGGCGTCGGCGGCGTCGAGATCGCCGTCGACGCGCACGCGGACACCGTCGGGGTGCGCGTCGACCCCGATGGTCGGACGTGGGGGTACCTGGGGGTGCATCGTGCGGCTCCGTGGTGGGTCGGCCGTCGTCGATGCTCGCCTCGGTGGTGAAACGGAGCATCCCGAGAGTAGCCGAGCGGTCACCCGGCGCCGAGAACGGTCAGTGTCCGGAGAATCGCGGCGGGCGCTTCTCGGCGAAGGCCGCCAGTCCCTCGGCCCGGTCGGCGCTGCCGGCGATCGCGTCGACGGCGCGGTCGGTGTCGGCCCAGCCGCGGGCGTCGGCCTCGAGGACCGCCGAGTCGACCGCGGCGAGCGTGGCCCGCACGGCGACGGGGGAGCGGGAGGCGATCGTCGCCGCGAGGGCGAGCGCCGCGTCGACGGCCGCCCCCGGGTCGACGAGGTCGGTGACCAGCCCGAGCTCGTGGGCGCGGGCGGCGGTGAGCGGCTCGCCGGTCAGCAGCATCCGCTTGGCCACCGCCGGGGTGAGGGCCCGGGGCGTGCGGAAGAGCGCCCCGCAGTTCGCGACGAGGCCCAGGCCCACCTCGGGCAGGGCGAAGCGGGCGTCCCGGGACGCGACGACGAGGTCGCAGGCCAGCGCGATCTCGAGGCCGCCGCCGTAGGCGACGCCCTCCACCGCGGCGATCAGCGGGGTGGTGCGGCGCCGGGCGACCACGCCGTAGTTGCCGCCGCGCGGGGTCGGGGCGCCGGGCCCGACCGTGACGTCGGTGCCGGCGCAGAAGGCGCGCTCGCCGCCGGTGAGGACGCCGCAGCGCAGGTCGTCGGAGTCGTCGAGCCGGTTCAGCGCGGCGTCGAGGCCGAGCGTCGTCGCCGGGTCGATCGCCTGGTGCCGGTCCGGGCGGTGGATCCGCACCAGCAGGACCGGCCCGTGCCGCTCGGTGCGCACCCGGTCGGCGATCTCCTCCGCCGTGGGCTCCGGATGGTCGGGCCAGGGCATCGTCACGATCCCGCCTCCGCCTTCTCCTCGGTCGCGGGCACCAGGATCTCGGTCTCCTCGGTGCGCCCGCGCAGCTGCCGGGAGCCCGACGAGGTCCAGTGCCGGGCCTCGTCGTCGGCGGCGCGCGCCAGGGCGGCCCCGGACGCGGCGACCCCCTCGGCGGTGTCCTTCGCGGTGTCGCAGAGGCGGGCGGCCTCGTTCACCGGGTCGCCGATCACGGTGTACTCGTAGCGGCGGTGGTCGCCGATGTTGCCGGCGACGGCCTCCCCGGCGGAGATGCCGATGCCGGCGGCGAGCTCGGCGCGGTCGCCGGTGAACACCTCGTCGCGCAGGCGCCGGGCCAGGTCGCGGCCGGCGGCGAGGGCGTGGCCCGCGGCGTCGTCGAGCCCGGTGGGGGCGCCGAACACGGCGAGGGCGGCGTCGCCCTCGAACTTGTTGATCCAGCCGCCGTGGTCCTCGACGACGTCGACGACCACGGAGAAGAAGCGGTTGAGGGTCGAGACGACCTCGGTGGGGGGCCGGGTGGCGGCGAGGGTGGTGGAGCCGACGAGGTCGACGAACAGCACGGCGACCTCCCGGACCTCGCCGCCGAGCTCGAGGTCCCGGTCGAGGTCGTGCTCGAGGGCGTGGCGGGCGACGTCCTCGCCGACGTGGCGGCCGAAGAGGTCGCGGACCCGCTCCCGCTCGCGCAGGCCGCCGACCATGGTGTTGAACCCGGCCTGGAGCAGGCCGAGCTCGGTGGTGTCGAAGACGGGGACGTCGACGTCGTAGTCCCCGCGCTCCACGTGCTTGAGCGCGCGGCGCACCGCCAGCACGGGCGCCGCGGTCGAGGTCGCGGTGAGCGTGATGACGGCGCCGCCGAGGACGAGGGCGACCCCGCCGAGCACCAGGACCGCGATCGCGAGGCGCTCGACGTCGTAGGTGCCGAGGGCGAGGGCGGCGACGGCGGCCAGCAGCACCCCGAGCAGCGGGGTGGCGGTGCCGAACAGCCAGCCCCCGAGCGTGCGCATGAGCACCCCGGGCAGCACCCGGCCCTCGGGCGGCCGGTCGGCGAGCACCTGCCGCGCCGCGGGCCGCAGCACCACCTCGACGAGGCGGTAGGTCAGCGAGACCGTCGCCAGGCCGCCGAGCAGCACCGTCGCGCCCACCTGGAGCGCGATCCGCCAGGAGTCGAAGACGTTGAGCAGGATGAACACGACGGCCGCGACGGCCCACAGCGTCGTCTGCACGGCCGCGAGCCGCAGCGGCCCGCCCAGCACCACGCGCCGCAGCCGCTTCTCCCGGCGCCGCAGCGCGCGGTCGTCGGCGTCGGCGGGCAGCGGGCGCACCCGCATGCTGAGGTGCCCCCAGCCCGCCCCGACGAGCACCGCGAAGAGCACGTAGGCGCCGAACACCACGAGGTTGCGCAGCAGCAGGCCCGGGGTCTCGACGAGGTCGCGCGGCAGCACCCAGGCGGCGAGGACCAGGACGACGCCCGCTCCGATCACGTTGGGCAGCACGACGACGAGCACGAGCAGGGCCCGGGTGGCCGCGCGGAGCCCGGTGTCGCCGGGCCGGGGGTCGGTGCGGCTCGCCGGTCGGTCGCGTGCCGTTCGGTCGCGCGCCGATTCGTCGCGGTGGGACCGGTCGCGCCGTGGGTGTCGACGCCGTGTCACGGGGGTTCCGCCTCTGCTCGTCGGGAAGGTATCGGTACTGCGGGTACCGGGAAGATATCGCGCCTGTGGGTGCTGGATCGAAACAGCTCCCGACACCCGTTCGGAGCCGCTCCCCGGCGGCCGGGTCGCGCGTTGCCCGTGTGACCATGTCGCCTCGCCGGGGTGACGCGGTGGAGTGGTGCCCGACCGGATCGGGCGGGAGGACGGGGTACGCGTGGCGCAGGAACCGCTCGACGCCGACGGAGGAGTCCCCGAGCCCGCGGACCGGGCCGGCGAGGTCACCTACGCCGAGCACTTCCACCCCGCGCGACCCCGGTCGCTACGGCACCGCCCCCGGGTGCGCTCGCCCTTCGAGCGGCGCAGCGCGGGCCGCGACGGCGAGCCCACCGGCACCAACCCCACCTACGTGGCGTGGCTGCGCGGGCAGTCGATGCTCGCCGACGCCGACGCGATCTCCCGCCAGTTCTCCGGCCGCGGCGCGATGTGGCAGAACCCCTACGCCGACCCCGACCCCCGCAACGCCGTCGACACCGCCAGCGTGTGGTTCACCGCCTACCCCCTCTCGTTCATCACGCGCGCCGACCAGTCGTTCCTCGGCGCGATGGCCGACGAGGAGCTCTGGCGCACGTTCGCCGCCATCGGCGTCGAGGCGGTGCACACCGGGCCGGTGAAGCGCGCGGGCGGCATCTCGGGGTGGGAGCAGACCCCGAGCGTCGACGGACACTTCGACCGGATCTCCACGGTGATCGACCCGGCCTTCGGGTCCGAGGCCGACTTCCGCGCGATGTGCGGCATGGCGACCTTCCACGGCGGGACGATCATCGACGACGTCGTCCCCGGCCACACCGGCAAGGGCGCCGACTTCCGGCTCGCCGAGATGGGCTACGCCGACTACCCGGGCATCTTCCACATGGTCGAGATCGACCCGGAGGACTGGTCGGAGCTGCCGGAGGTCCCGGCCGGGCGCGACTCGGTCAACCTCGACGTCGCCACCGAGGAACGCCTGGAGAAGGCCGGCTACATCATCGGCGCCCTGCAGCGGGTGATCTTCTACGCGCCGGGGGTCAAGGAGACCAACTGGAGCGCGACGAAGGCCGTCGTCGGGGTGGACGGCGTGGCGCGCCGCTGGGTCTACCTGCACTACTTCAAGGAGGGCCAGCCCTCGATCAACTGGCTCGACCCGTCGTTCGCCGGGATGCGCCTGACGATCGGCGACGCGCTGCACTCGCTCGCCGACCTCGGTTCGGGCGCGCTGCGCCTCGACGCCAACGGGTTCCTCGGGGTGGAGAAGAGCGCCATCGGTGGGCCCGCCTGGTCGGAGGGCCACCCGCTCTCCGGCGCCGCGAACCACCTCATCGCGAGCATGGTGCGCAAGGTCGGCGGGTTCACGTTCCAGGAACTGAACCTGACGATGGACGACATCCGCGAGGTCGGGCGGGCCGGCGCGGACCTGTCCTACGACTTCGTCAACCGACCGGGCTACCACCACGCCCTGGCCACCGGCGACGCCGAGTTCCTGCGCCTCGGGCTGCGCACCGCCCGCGACCTCGGGATCGACCCGGCGTCGCTGGTGCACGCGCTGCAGAACCACGACGAGATGACCTACGAGCTCGTCCACTGGTCGGCCGGGCACCGCGACGACGTCGTCACCTTCCGGGGCACCGAGGTGACCGGCGCGCAGCTCGGGGAGATCGTGCGCTCGGAGCTGCTCGAGCGTCTCGCCGGGGAGAACGCGCCCTACAACCTCGTCTTCACCACCAACGGCATCGCCTCCACCACCGCGACCGTCATCGCGGCCTCGCTCGGCATCCGCTCGCTCGACGACATCGGCGACGCCGAGGCCGCCGAGATCCGGGCCGTGCACCTCATGCTGGCGATGTTCAACGCGATGCAGCCCGGGGTGTTCGCGCTCTCCGGCTGGGACCTCATGGGCATGCTCACGGTGCCCCACGACGAGGTCGCCACGCTGCTCGCCGAGGGCGACAGCCGCTGGATCCACCGCGGCGCCCACGACCTCATGGGCGTCGCGCCCGAGGCGACGCGCTCGGCCGAGGGCATGCCCCGCGGGCGCAGCCTCTACGGCCCGCTCCCGGAGCAGCTCGCCGACGAGACGAGTTTCGCCCGCCAGCTGCAGGCGATCCTCGCCGTCCGCAAGCACTACGGGATCGCGACGAGCCGCCAGGTCGACATCCCCGACGTCTCGCACCCCGGGGTGCTGGTGATGGTGCACGAGCTGGCGTCGGGCTCCTTCGCGCTGACGGTGCTGAACTTCGCGGGGGAGCCGGTGCGGGGCACCGTGCGCTCCGAGGTGCTCGCCCCGGGCGGCGCGGTGCTCGACATGTTCAGCCAGGAGCCGGTCGGCGTGGTCGACGACCTGCACGCCTTCGCCGTCGACCTCCCCGCCCGCCGGGGGGCCGTGCTGCTGGTGGAGCCGCCGGCCCCGTAGGTCACGTTCGGGACCCCGCGCCCCGATTGTCCGTTAGCGTGGCTCACGATGAGCGAGCAGAGCGCGTGGCGGGTCGGGGCCGGAGCCGTCGCGATCACCACCTCGACCGTGCTCCCGGTGTTCCTGCTCGGGGCGTCGTCGGTGCAGGTGGGGGCCGAGCTCGGGTTCTCGCCCGCCTCGCTGGGGCTGCTCGTCGCGGCCTACTTCGGGGTGTCGGCCCTGATGTCGTTGCCGGTCGGGAAGGCCGTCGAGCGCTTCGGGTCGCGGGTGACCAGCCGGGTCGCGGTGCTCGGGGCGGCCGTGGCGATGCTGCTCACGGCCGTGCTGGCCCGGTCCTTGACGACGCTCACGGTGATCCTGCTGTGCTCGGCCTGGTGCAACGTCATGGGCCAGCTGTCCTCGAACCTCACGCTGGCCCGCTCGATGCCGGCCCGCCGGCTCGGGCTGTCGTTCGGCGTGAAGCAGGCCTCGGTGCCGCTCGCGACGCTGCTCGCCGGGCTGGCCGTCCCCGGCCTCGCCCTCACCGTCGGCTGGCGCTGGTCCTACGTCTGCGCCGCGGTCCTCGCGCTCGCCGCCCTCGCCGGCGCCCCGCGCGGTTCGGCGGCCCGGGACGGCGAGCCGGGCGGCGACACCGACCGTGCCACCGCCGCCCTCGCGGTCATCGGCGTGGCGGCGGGACTCGGCGCCGGCGCCGCGACCGGGCTCGGCATCTTCCTCGTCGCCTCGGCGGTCGACGGCGGTGTCTCGCCCGGGGTCGCGGGCCTGGTGCTGACGATGGGCAGCGTCATCGGCCTCGTCGTACGTGTCCTGCTCGGGTGGGCGGCCGACCGCCGGACCGGCGGGCACATCGCCGTCGTCGCGGGCTGCATGCTCGCCGGGGCGGTCGGCCTGGTGCTGCTGGCCCTGCCCGGACCGGTGGCGCTCGTCGTCGGGGTGGTGCTCGGGTTCGGGCTGGGGTGGTCGTGGCCCGGGCTGCTGCAGTTCGCCGTGGTGCGGCTGAACCCGGAGGCGCCGGCCGCCGCCACCTCGATCGTGCAGGTCGGGGTATACGCCGGCGGCTTCCTCGGCCCCATCGGGTTCGGCTTCACCGCCGGGACCGTCTCGTTCGCGGCCGCCTGGCTGTTCGCCGCCGCCGCGATGGTCCTGGCCGGCGGCTGCGCCCTGCTCGGGCGCCGCATGCTCCTCGCGCACCGGGCCCGTCGGGTGCTGCAGCCTTCCTGACGACGGCCGGCCCCGGCCGGACGTGTGCGGACCGGGGCCGCCGGGCACCCGACGCCCACGGAGTGCCGGCGCCTGCGAGGGCGACGACTCCGGCGGCGGGGTCCGGCCGGTCCCGCCCGCCCGTGCAGACCGACGCGGGCCCTTCCCCGAGCAGTCCCGACCCACCGCGCCCGAGGGCGTGGTGGTTCGGCGCGTCGTCACGGAGCACCACGCATGACCACGATCGACCCCCCGACGACCGCCCGCGCCTCCCCGCCCCAGTCGGCCGGGGACGACGGGCACACCGACCACTCCGAGCCCGACGAGATCGTCGTCGGACTCCTCGCCGATCCCGGGCTCGCGAGCGACCTCGCCGCCCGGGTCGCCCTCGACCTCCCCGAGCACCTCGACGCCGTCGCCGCCGGGCACCGCTGGCGGATCGAGACCGCGCAGGGCCCGGTGGGCCTCGACTCCGAGGGGCTGCTGCCGATGCTGCGCAGCGGCGCCCGGCTGCGCCGCGAGCACGGCTGGGACGTCGTCGTCCTGGTCACCGACCTGCCGCGGTGCACGGGCACGCAGCCGCTGGTGTCGGACTTCGGGTCCGACGAGGGCGTCGGGCTCGTCTCCCTGCCCGCCCTCGGCGCGGTGGCGCTGCGCCGCCGGCTGCGGCGCGCGGTCGTCGACCTCGTCGCCGACGGGCTGCTGGCCCGCCGCGGCGTCGAGCCGGTGCCCGCCCGGACGGCTGCCCGGCACTTCGCCCCGCCGGTGGCCCGCGTGGCCTCGGAGGAGGAGGGCATCGACTCCCACCTCGCGCTGCAGGGCACGCGCGGCACGCTGCGGCTGCTCGGCGGCCTGGTCCGGGCGAACCGGCCGTGGCGCCTCGTGCCGTCGCTGTCGCGGGCCTTCGCCGCCGCGGCCGCCGGTGCCGCGTTCGGCGTCTTCTACTCGAACATCTGGGAGCTCGCCGCCGCCCTGTCCCCGGTCCGGCTCGCCGCCATCGTCGTGCTGGCGGTGAGCGCGATGGCCGTGTGGATCATCGTCGACCACGGGCTCTGGGCGCGGCCCGCGGCCCGTCACCACCGCGAGGAGGCCGCGCTGTTCAACGCGGCCACCGCGGCGACGATCGGGCTGGGGGTGGCGTGCATGGCGGCGCTGCTCGTCACGATCACCACGCTCGCGGCCGCCCTCGTCATCCCGCCGGGCATGCTGCCCGGCGGCGACGACTGGACGGGCGCCGTGCTCGGCTACCTGCGCCTCGGCGTGCTGGCCGGCTCCATGGGCATCGTCGCGGGCGCCCTCGGCTCGGGGCTCTCGAGCCCGGAGGCCGTGCGGCAGGCCGCGTACAGCACCCGCGAGCAGCAGCGGCGCGCGCTCATCGACGCCGACGAGCCCAACGCGCAGGCCGAGGAGGTGCCGGAGGCCCGTGAGCAGTAGTCCGTGCCAGGGCACGGAGTAGTGCTCACGGGCGCGCAGCGCACCCCTAGGAGAAGCCCACCACCGCACCCTCGGCCGCCGACCCGACGAGCCGCGAGTACTTCCCGAGCACGCCGGTGCGGTGCTTGGGCGGGGGAGCGGTCCAGCCCTCGCGGCGGCGCGCCATCTCGTCGTCGTCGACCAGCAGGTCGAGGGTCCGGGCGGCGAGGTCGAGCCGGATCCGGTCGCCCTCCTGCACGAACGCGATCGGGCCGCCGTGGTCGGCCTCGGGTGCCACGTGGCCGACGCAGAGCCCGGTGGTGCCGCCGGAGAAGCGCCCGTCGGTGAGCAGCAGGACGTCCTTGCCGAGCCCCGCGCCCTTGATCGCGCCGGTCACGGCCAGCATCTCGCGCATGCCCGGCCCGCCGCGGGGGCCCTCCTGGCGGATCACCAGGACGTCGCCGGGGTTGAGCCGGTCGTTCGAGACGGCCTCCATCGCGCCGGCCTCGCCGTCGAACACCCGCGCGGTGCCCTCGAAGGACGCCGAGTCGAAGCCCGCCGACTTCACCACGGCGCCCTCGGGGGCGAGCGAGCCGCGCAGGATCGTCAGGCCGCCCGTCGGGTGGATCGGGCTCGACAGCGGCCGCAGGACGTCGCCGTCGAGCCCCGCGGGCGCCAGCTCCTCGAGGTTCTCGGCCACGGTGCGCCCGGTGACGGTGAGGCAGTCGCCGTGGATCAGCCCGGCGTCGAGCAGGGCCTTCATGACGACGGGGACGCCGCCGACCCGGTCGACGGTGTTCATCATCCAGCGACCGAACGGCTTGACGTCGGCGAGGTGGGGGACCTTGTCGCCGATGCGGTTGAAGTCGTCGAGGTCGAGGGGGACCTCGGCCTCGCGGGCGATGGCGAGCAGGTGCAGCACGGCGTTGGTGGACCCGCCGAACGCCATGACCACGGCGATCGCGTTCTCCAGCGACTCGCGGGTGATGATGTCGCGGGTGGTGTGCCCGCGGCTCAGCATCCCGACGACGGCCTCGCCGGAGGCGCGGGCGAACCCGTCGCGGCGACGGTCGGCCGAGGGGGGCGACGCGGAGCCGGGCAGCGACATGCCCATCGCCTCGGCGGCCGAGGCCATGGTGTTCGCGGTGTACATGCCGCCGCAGGCACCCTCGCCCGGACAGATGGCCCGCTCGATCTCGTCGACCTTCTCGCGGGTGATCAGCCCGCGGGCGCAGGCCCCGACCGCCTCGAAGGCGTCGATGATCGACACCTCCTTGCCGTCGACGTAGCCCGGGGCGATCGAGCCGGCGTAGATGAACACGCTCGCGAGGTCGAGCCGCGCGGCGGCCATGAGCATGCCGGGCAGGGACTTGTCGCAGCCCGCGAGCAGGATCGTGCCGTCGAGGCGCTCGGCCTGGACGACGGTCTCCACCGAGTCGGCGATCACCTCGCGCGAGACCAGCGAGTAGTGCATCCCCTCGTGGCCCATCGAGATGCCGTCGGACACCGAGATCGTCCCGAACTCCATCGGGAAGCCGCCCGCGGCGTGCACGCCCTGCTTCGAGGCGTCGGCGAGGCGGTCGAGCGAGAGGTTGCAGGGGGTGATCTCGTTCCAGGACGAGGCCACCCCGATCTGCGGCTTGGGGAAGTCGTCGTCGGTCATCCCGACCGCGCGCAGCATCCCGCGCGCCGCGGCCCGCTCGAGGCCGTCGGTGACGTCGCGGCTGCGCGGCTTGAGATCGTGTCCGGTGGTGGCAGCGGTGGTGGCCTCCGTCATGGGGCGACCGTAACCGCCCCACGTCCGGGCGACACGGGCGAGCGCCCTCAGCCCTCGGGCGGGTCGGTCTGCCCGTAGAGCCGCCGCAGCGCCTCGCGGGTCTCCTCGTCCTGCTGCGGCTGCCCGCGGTCGAGCCGGCCCAGGACGACCTGCTGCCAGATCGCCATCACGGAGTCGTGCTTCGCGGGGCCCAGCGCGTCCTCGACGGCCTCGCTCAGCCGGTCGTCGGGCTCGGACTGCGGGGCGTCCTCGGGCCGGGGCACGTCGTCGGGCACGGCCCACCTCCGATCGGTCGGGGCCCCAGGATGCGCCCCGGGGCCGTCCCGGGCGAACCGATCAGTCCGACCGGTTCCCGACGACCGCCGCGACCGGTACGCGCGTCCCGGTCCGCGCCGACTCCAGCACGGCGAGGGCGACGGCGAGGGCCCGCGCACCGTCGGTGCCGTCGACCACCGGGCGGCCCGCCCCGTGCACGGCGTCGGTGAACGCGGCGAGCGTGAGGTCGTAGGGGTGGCGCCGGTCGGGCACCTCGTGCTCCCGCGTGCCGCCCGCGTCGGTCAACCACACGGTGCCCTCGGGCTCGGGCGTCAGCACCCCCACCGCCCGGATGCTGCCCTCGTCGCCGTGCACCTCGAGGGTCGTCGGGGTGTACGGCGAGGTGAACGCGTCGTGCGTCCGGACCAGCACCTCGCCGGGGTGGCGCAGGACCGCCATCGCGACGTCCTCGCGGCCCGCCGCCCACGGCCCCTGGTTCCCGACGAGCGCCGTGGCCTCGACCGCGGTGGTGCCCAGCAGGGCGTTGACCACCGACGCGTCGTGGACGGTCAGGTCCATCACCGCGCCCGCCCCGGGAGCGTCGCCGAGCCGCCAGTCGCGCAGGCGCCCGGGCAGCAGCGTCGCGTGCGTGACCGCGACCGCGAGCGGCCGCCCGACCGCCCCGCCCGCGACGAGGTCCCGGATCGCGCGGTGCGTGCTCGCGGCGGGCAGGTGGTGGTTCACCGCGAGGACGACCCCCGCCCGGGCGCACGCGGCGGTCATCGCGGCGCACTCGTCGAGGGTCAGCGCGAGCGGCTTCTCGCACAGGACGTGCTTCCCCGCGGCGGCCGCGGCGAGGACCTGGTCGTGGTGGCGGTCGTTGGTGGAGGACACGTAGACGGCGTCGACGTCGTCGCGGGCGAGGAACGCGTCGGGGTCGGCGAGGCCCGCGCGCGCCCCGACCCGGTCCGCGTACTCCCGCGCCCACGACGCCGAGCCGCTCAGCACGGCCGTCACCTCGTGCCCGACACGGCGCATCGCCGGGACCATCCCCGTGGCCGCGATGTCGCTGGCGCCGACGAGCCCCCAGCGCAGGGGTGGCGCGGTCGTCACCGGTTCGAGTACAGCCGCTCGGGCGTGACGAGCACCGCGGCGCGGCGGTCGGCGACCATGGTGGCGTCGAAGGCGTCCCAGTCGTCGTGCGTGCCGCCCGCCGCCGTGAACACCGCGCGCAGGAGACCGGGGACGGCCTCGTCGGGAACGCCCTCGAGGGGATCGTCGGGCCCGCTGATCTCCACCCGGCCCTCCGCGGTGGCCCACTGCCATCCCGAGCGCGCGGTGATCGTCGTCCACGGGCGGCGGCGCAGGTTGCCGAGCTTCGCGCGGCCGTAGGTGACGAAGCCGAGGACGTCGGCGCCGGTCACGGGGTGCGCGAGCACGCCGGCGTTGACCACCGACGACTGGATCGAGCCGTCGGCGCGGGCGGTGGCCACCACGACGAGGCCGTGCTCGGCGCTGCTCAGCGCGGAGAGGTCCGAGAGCTCCATGGGCGTCAGTCTGCCGCGTGTCGGCACCGGGGGTGGTCGGGCACCCGCGCTCCTTCGAGCCCTGAGGAGGACCCGTGACCGGATCCGATCCGACCCTGTCGTTCGTCGGGACGGCCACGGTGCTGCTCCGCTGCGGCGGGATGCGCGTGCTGACCGACCCGAACTTCCTGCACCGCGGCCAGCACGCCTATCTCGGCCACGGCCTGACCTCGCGGCGGCTCACCGAGCCCTACTGGACCCCCGAGGAGCTCGCGCCCGTCGACGTGGTGGTGCTGTCCCACCTGCACGGCGACCACTGGGACCGCGAGACGCGGCGCCGGCTGCCGGGCACCACCCCGATCGTCACCACCCGGCACGCCTCGAAGCGCCTGCAGTCGCGCCACGGCTTCCCGCGGGCGGTCGGGCTGGACACCTGGGAGTCGCACACCGTCGCCGGGCCCGACGGCGTGACGCTGCGGGTCACGGCGCTGCCGGGCCGCCACGCGCCGCGGCCGCTCGGCCGGCTGCTGCCGCCGGTGATGGGCAGCCTGCTCGAGTTCACCGAGGCCGACGGCACCCTGCTGCGCCGGGTCTACGTCTCCGGGGACACCCTGGTGTTCGACGGGCTGGCCGACATCCGCGACCGGGTCGGCGAGATCGACCGCGCCGTGCTGCACCTCGGCGGCACCACGCTGCCCGGCGGCCTCGTCGTGACGATGGACGCCCGCCAGGGGATGCAGGCCCTGGAGATCGTGTCGCCGCGGCGGGCCACCCCGGTGCACTACGACGACTACACCGTCTTCAAGTCGCCGCTGGCGGACTTCGTCGCGGAGGTGGAGCGCCACGGCTGGGCCGACCGCGTCGATCTCGTCGACCGGGGCGACACGATCCCGCTCTAGGCACGTCCTCGCCCCGGGCACGAGAAAGGGCGGGCGCCGCGATTGCGGCGCCCGCCCTTCGTCGATGATCGTGCTGGTTACTCGCTGCGGGGCGTCATGGCCACCGTCTGGGCCTGCGGGTCGCCGGCGACCGGCGTGGCGCCGGTGTTGCCGTTGCCGACGTGGCCCGACTGCTGGGTCTGCGCGTAGTGCTGCGCGTCGGCCTGGCCGCGCTGGTAGCCGGTCTGCAGGTCGGCGCGGACCTGGTCGGACTGCTCCTGGGCCTTGCGGTAGCCGGAGTTGATCAGGTCGGCGGCGGCGTCGCGGCCACCGAGCCCGAACGCCAGCGCCGAACCCAGCGACACCGCACCGATGAGGGCGATGAAGGTGGCGTTGACGATGACCTCGGCGATGCCGAGCTGGTTGAGGATCATGAAGACGGCGATGGCCATGACCAGCGTCGGCGCGGCGGAGCGGGCGACGCGGCCGGTGGGGGTGTCACCCATGGTGCGGTGCACGAGCCCGCCCACGGCGGCGGCCACGGCGGCGGCGACCAGGAAGATCAGCAGCGCCGCGATGACGTTCGGCAGGTAGGAGAGCACCTGGTTCATGAAGCCGGTGACCGCGGGGATGTTCAGCGTGCCGACCGCGGAGACGACGACGAACACCATCAGGACGTACTGCACGACCAGCCCGACGAGCTGGGAGGGCTTGCCCTGCGGCGAGAAGCGCGCGACGTACTCGCCACCCGACCCGTGCGTCAGCTTCTCGTCGACGCGCATCTTGTTCAGCACCTTGCTGATCGCGGCGCGGATGAGCCGGGCGATGATGAACCCGATGATCAGGACGAGCAGGGCCCCGATGATGCTGGGGATGTAGCTGAGCAGCGTGGTGAACGCGCTCTGCAGGCTCTGCAGGATGTTGAACCCGCCGCCGCTCCCGGAGGGCTCGGACTGGGTGGGAAGGGCAAGCATGTGAGATCTCCGTACGAACGAGGTCTTGGTCGTCCCGACATGCCCGATCCGGTTCCCGTGTCAACCGCCGAAATGCCGCATCCGCTCGTCCCGGTGGCTCCCGGGCCGGGCGCAACCCCCGTTGCGGGCCACGGCTATCGTCACCCCGCCGGGTGACCGTGGCGCCCGAGGACGCCGGGAGCGATCGTGAGCGACGAGGCAGTGCGCACCGTCGACGACGCGGCGCCCGGGGACGCCGACGCGGCCCTCGACGTCCTGGTCGAGGAGCTCTCCGGCTGTGTCGAGAGCCTGCGCCACGTCCTGGCCCGCGCCGAGGAGCTCCGCGGCCGCCGCCGGGACGGCGCGGGGTGGAGCGAGGTCGTCCAGGGGGAGGACCGCCCCCTGATCGTGGAGCGGATCAGCGCGGCGCTCGAGACCCTGGGCAGCGCCGGCAGCCGGTGGCGCCGCGACGAGGCGCGCGCCCTGCACGCCGACGGGATGAGCATCAGCCGGATCGCCGAGCTGTTCGGGGTCACCCGCCAGCGCGCGTCCGTGCTGGTCCGCGACCCCGACCGGACCTGACCCCGGGTCAGCCGGGCAGCGACGCGTCGGGGGCGAGGTGGATCGTCGCGGGGTGGACCGGGACCCCGGCGATCTGCCGTGGCACCCACCGGTGCCCGGTCGAGGTGCCGACCACCACCAGGGCGTCGACCGCCGGGTGCTCCGCGTCGCGGCTCAGGCGCCCGAGCAGGGCGTCGGTGGGTCCCGGCCAGGCCAGCTCCACGCCCACCGCGGACCGGCCCCACGGCAACGGCTCCGCGACCAGCAGCGCCAGCCGGTGCCGCCCGCCGAGCGGGAAGTCGCGGACGCTCACGAGACCCGCGGCACCCAGCACGGCGACGAGGGCGGCGAGGATCTGGGCGCGGTCGAGCCCCGGGAAGCTCGTCGCCTCCACCAGCTCCACCACCCGCTGCACCAGCACCGCGCCCCCCGAGTCCGCTCGTGGGGCAGATGTTTCCTCACGGGACGCGTGAGGACCAGACCTGCGGTCAGGTCCGGTCGCCCTCGGGCACGGTGGCGTCGTCGGGACGGGACGCCTCGCGGTCGTCGGGACGCGGGCGCCGCAGGCTCCACCCGACGACCGCCAGGACGACGAGGGCCGCGACCGCCAGGCCCACGAGGTCGGGCACCGAGCGGCCGACCGCCGCCACGGCGTTCTCGGCGGCCGCCGCGGTGGCCGGATCGGCGCCGGTGAGCCTCGCGGTCCCGTCGAAGACCACGAAGACGACGCCGATGACGACGAACAGCAGCCCGGAGATCGTCGAGGTGGTGTGCAGCCGCCACGGCCCGAGCCGGTAATGGCGCCCGCGCAGCCAGCGCCGGTTCCCGAGGTCGAAGCGCTGCCACGCCAGGGCGAGCAGGAACAGCGGCGCGGCCATGCCCAGGGCGTAGACCCCCAGCAGGGCGGCGCCGCGCAGCGCCTGGCCCGACGCCGCGGCCACGGTGAGCACCGCGCCGAGGATCGGGCCGGAGCAGAACCCGGCCAGCCCGTAGGCCGCGCCGAGTCCGAGGGTCGCGAACCACGTGCCGCGCCGGGCCATGCGGCCTCCGAACCGGGCCGCCGACTCCAGCGCCCACCCGCCGCCGAGGATCTGCACCACCCCGAGCACGACGATCACGATCCCGCCGGCGGTCACGACGACCTCGCGGTGCCGGGTGAGCAGCGACGCCAGCGCCCCGGAGCCCGCGCCGAGCGGGACGAGGACGGCGGCGAGGCCGAGGAGGAAGACCGCGGTCCGCGCCACGAGCTCGGTGCGCCCGGAGAACGCGTAGGCGAAGAACGAGGGGAGCAGCAGCGCACTGCACGGGCTGA
This sequence comes from Actinomycetospora atypica, assembly GCF_042653685.1. Classification (NCBI taxonomy): domain Bacteria; kingdom Bacillati; phylum Actinomycetota; class Actinomycetes; order Pseudonocardiales; family Pseudonocardiaceae; genus Actinomycetospora; species Actinomycetospora atypica. The sequence continues at coordinate 22,273 of NZ_JBHSIV010000005.1, forward strand.
GCAGGGCCAGCACCCCGCCGGCGAACGCGGCGGCGTAGCCGATGGTCAGCACGGGAGCGTCAACGGGTCCGCGCGAGGGTCGCGTCGAGGGCCTGCCGGAACGTCGCGGCCGGCTGCGCCCCGAAGATCAGCTGCTCGCCGATCACGAAGCTCGGCACGCCGCCCACGCCCAGCCGGGACCCGAGCTCCTGGTCGGCCGCCACCGCGTCGGCGATGGCCGGGTCGGCGAGGTCCTGCCGGAAGCGGGGCACGTCGAGCCCCAGGCGCCCGGCGAGCGCGGTCAGCGACCCCTCGGTGACCTCGCCGCGGTTCTCGGCGGGCTGCTCGGCGTAGAGGGCGTCGTGGAACGGCCAGAACCGGTCCTGGCGCCCGGCCGCCCGCGCGGCGCGGGCCCCGAGGACCGACTCCGGGCCGAGGTAGGCGTAGTCGTGCCACTCGATCCGGACTTGACCGGAGTCGACGTACTGGCGCACCAGCGCGGGCTCGGTCTGCCCCGCGTAGAGCTTGCAGAACGGGCACTGGAAGTCGCCCCACTCGGCCATCACGACGGGCGCGTCGACCCGGCCGAGGGCCAGCGGGTCGCCGGCCTGGCGCCGCGGGACGGCCAGGCGCGCGGCCGCGACCGGGTCGGAGGAGGTGGGCGCCGGCCCCGCGACCGGCGCGCCCGGGCCCGACCCGCCGGTCCCCGACACCACGGTGACGACGGCCAGCACGGCGAGCACGAGCAGCGCGATCCCCGCGCCGACGAGCAGCCGCACCGTCCGTCGGGCCGGGGCCGGGGCCGGGTCGTCGACCGACGAGGGGGAGCTCATGTCCCGAGGTTCGCACCTCCGGGGGCCGCCCGCTCGGCCTGGAACGCGGGGTCGCGGCCGATGAAGGCGACGAGCCGGGTCTGCACGTCGGCGTCGTCGGACACCGGGACGCGCGGGCCGTACTGGCCGCTCGCGCGAAGCATCTCGTCGAGCGGCAGCATCCCCTCGAGCATCACGGCGCACCGCTGCGGGTCGAGGGTGTCGTCCTGTCCGGTGGCGCGGGCGAGGTCCCAGGTGTGCATGAAGACGTCGGCGGTGAAGAACCGTGAGACGGCGTCCGGGAGCGCCACCTCGCCGAGGTACGGGTTGGTCAGCACCCGGCGGACGGACGCGGGGTCGTCCAGCAGGGCCTGCACGCCGTCGCTCATCGTGCGCCACGCGGCCACCGGGTCGTCCTCGACGGCGGGGCCCCGGGGCAGCGAGATTCCGGTCCCGCCCTCCAGGAACGCGGGGAACCAGCCGACGAGGTGGCCGACGACGTCGCGGGCCGTCCACGCCGGCACGGGGGAGGGGAGCCGCCACGCGGCATCGTCGGGAACGCCCTCGACGAGGCCGGTGAAGCGGCCGGCGATCTCGCGGTACTCGTCGGCGGGGGACAGGTCGGTCATGGGGGGCCTCCGGGGGTGTCGGTTCACCGGGACGTCGATCCTGGCCCCCCGTCCTCGACACTCAGGCCAGGGTGACCTGCACCTGACCCGTCCGGGGGCTCGCGACGTAGGCCCGGCCCTGACCGAGGGCGAGCAGGTCGGGCTGGGTGACGGTCGGGAGGTCGAGCACCACCCGCGGCTGGTCGGCCGAGCCCAGGTCGATCGCGACGAGCCGGTTCGTCCCGGTGAGGGTGACCCAGAGCCGGTCGGTCACCGCGTCGTAGGCCGTGCCGTAGGGGGCCGTCTGGCCGCCGAGGGTGATCGGTGCGAGCGGGGCGGGGGCGTCGCCCACGAGGTCGTAGCGACGGATGACCCCGGCGCGGGTGTCGGTGATCGCGAGGCGGCCGTGGCGGTCGATCGCCAGGGCGGTGGGGCCGTCGCCGGCCGGGAGGTCGGCGGTGGTGCGCAGGGTGGCGAGGTCGACGAGGTGCACGACGTTGCGGGCGGTGTCGAGCACCGCGACGCGGTCGCCGGCGACGGCCAGGGCCACGGGGCGGCCGAGCCCGCCGACGCGGCCCGCGAGGCGGCCGTCGCGCAGCACGCTCAGCGAGCCGTCGACGGAGGCGCCCGCGGCCTGGCGTCGCGCGTCGCCGGAGGCCCCGGTGGCGGCGACCAGCAGCTCGCCGGCCGGGCCGGCCGCGAGGGCCTGCGGCCCGGAGGGTGCTCCGGTGGGGGCGGTGGTCGTGGTGCCGGCGGGCAGGGTGAGGCCGGTCAGCCCGCCGGCGGGGTCGGCGAGGACCAGTCCGGAGCCGTCCGCGCTCCCCGCGGCGGCCCGCGGGGCGCCGGTGACCGTCTCGCGGGAGGCGACCGCGGCGGTGTCGGGGTCGACCTGCACCACCGTGGTGGCGTCGTCGCGGGTCAGCGTGACCACGGCCCGCTGGTCGGCGGGGGAGACCGTCAGGGTGGTGGCGGAGCCGGTGCCCAGCTCGACGACCCGTCCGGCCGGCGCGGCGGTGGCCTCCGGGGAGTTCGCGGGCTGCGCGGTCGCGGGCGGCGGCGGGGGAGCCGGGGCCGGGGTGGGGCGGTGCCGGTGCCGGTGCCGGTGCGCCGGGAGGCGCGGAGGGCGCGGCGGAGGCCCCGGGTGACGACGAGGGCGGGACGACGAGCGGGGTGTCGGCGCACGCGGCGCCGAGGGCGGCGACCACCGCGGCGACGACCAGGGCGCGCCCGGCTCGACGCGACGTGCCGCGGCGTCCGGACGGGTTCGGGGTGCTCATCGTGGTCCTCCTCGTCCCGACGGACCCGGCGCCGCCACTGCTGCGGCCCCGTCGCCCGTCGAACTCTCCCCGTCCGACAGTGCCCGGCGCCGGGTCGTCACGCCGGATCGGCAGTGAGCTGGCTCTCGGGCCGCGCCTACCGCGGGGGGAGGTCCTCCTCCGGCGGCAGCGCCCGGCGGGATCGCAGCAATGCCTCGACGGCGACGTCGGGGTCCTCGTCGTCCGGGTCCGTCGGGGTGTCCAGCGGGGTGGCGGGGCGGACCGGACCGAGGTCGAACCACAGGCAGTAGCCGTCCTGGTAGGGCTCGTCGCCCCAGCGATCGGCCGCGGTGACGAGCAGCCCGACGAGCGCGGTGGCGCCGCGCAGGACCGCCGCCGCGGCGGAGCGGGCCGCCGCCCCGTCGCACAGAGAGACCCGCAGGCCGTGCTCGGCGGCGCTGAGCTCGAGGACGAGGCCGTTCTCGCCCTCGGCGCGCCGCACCAGCGCGGCGGCGAGCTCGTCGACGAGCAGCACGAGGTCCTCGGTCGAGACGTCGGGCTCCCAGGCCTGGGCGGTGAGGAAGGCGAAGGATCGCGCGTCGCGGACGGTGTGCTCGCCGACGGGGAGGTCGATGCGTGCGGTCAGGGTGGCCATCGGTGCTCCTGGTCCTCCGGCAGTCGGCCGGGACGCTCGGCGCGACGCGCCGGTAGACGTGGAGCGATCTGGTTGCGCACCATCGAACTACTCACCGTTGTACAGGTGCCGGGGCAACGGCTGTTGCCCTCGCGGGGCGCGCCACCCGTTCGGGCTACAAGCAAAGATGTGCTTACGCAAAGTGTGAACGAGCCATCGATGTCCGCTCGGATGCACCTCTCCCGGCGCCCGCGACCGGCGGTCACGGGCGCCGGGGAGCGGTCAGCGTCCGGCGAGGCGGCGGGCGCCGCTGTCGGCCTGCTCGGCGCCGCGGGCGGCGCCGAGGCCGACGAGCCGCAGCCCGCCGGTGGCGAGGGCCCCGACCAGCCGTCCGGTGACCCGGACCGGGTTCAGCGCCAGGGCCACGCGGTCGAGCGGGCTCGCGGCGGCCTCGGTCGCGGCGTGGATGGCGTTGCCGGTGCGCGACGCGACCGAGTCGAGCTCCCGTTGCGCGCGGGCACCCTCGCGGGCGGCGCGGTCGGTGACGTCGGCGAGCTGGTCCGCGGCCTGGTCGGCGCGCTCGTCGACGACGTCCGCGGTGCGACGGCCCAACCCGCGGGCCTCGTCCGCGAGCCGGCGGCCGGTGCGGTCGGCCTGGTCGACGATCTGCGCCCCGGTGGTGCGGGCGATCGTCGTGGCGTCCTCCGCCGCGGCGCGGAGCGACTTGTCGCCGGAGCGGACCTCGTCGATCTGGCGCCCGACGCCGTCCTTCGCCGCTGCGGCCGTGGCCTGCACGCGCTCGGCGCCGGCCTCGGCCTGCTCCTTCGTCCTCGTCGCGACGGTCCGCGCGTCGGCGGAGATCTCGGCGGCGTCCTCCTTCGCGGCCTGCTTGGCGGCGCGAGCGGCCTCCTTCGACTTCTTCCCCGTCACCGCCGTCGCGAGCTCGGTGGCGATCGCGGCGGCGTCGTCGGCGTCGCGCCCGACGCTGCGGCGCTCGACGACCTTCCCGTCGCGGTCGTGGACGATCACGTCGCCGCCGCCGTCGTTCGCGACGATCTCCACGGCGCGCGCGATCGCCTCGGGCTGCACGGCGAGCACCGCGCTCGCCCGGCTCGCGTCGGTCTTCTCGACCGCCCAGCCGTCATCCACCGCTCGTACGTGTCGATCGGACATGGTCTGCCTCCCGTGGTGTCGAGTGGTCTCCTCACCCCGGGGCGCGCGGAGATCCCGCACGGACGCCGCGGGGCGATCCACCCGTTCGACGCAGTCGAGGCGTCCGTCCTCACGACCGTGTGGGCGGTGCCACAGCGGGCCCGGCACCATGTCGACCATGGCCGAGACCCTGCTCGTCACCGGTGCCGCCGGGCGGATCGGCGGCATGCTCCGCCCCCGCCTGGTCCGCGCCGACCGCACGCTGCGCCTGCTCGACGTCGTCGCGATCGACGACCCGACCGACCGCGAGGAGGTGGTGACGGCGTCGGTGACCGACCTCGACGCCCTCACGGAGGCGTGCCGGGGCGCCGCTGCCGTGGTGCACCTCGGCGGGATCAGCGGCGAGGCGGCGTGGAGCGAGATCCTCGAGGTCAACATCGGCGGCACGTTCACCGTGCTCGAGGCGGCCCGGCGCGCCGGCGTCCCGCGCGTGGTCTTCGCCAGCAGCAACCACGCCGTCGGGTTCCACCCCGCGGTCGATCCGGTGCCCGACGACCTGCCGCCGCGCCCGGACACTCTCTACGGCGTCTCCAAGGTGACCGGCGAGGCGCTGGGCAGCCTCTACCACGACCGGTACGGGCTCGACGTGGTCTGCCTGCGCATCGGGACCTGCTTCGAGGAGCCGCCGGACGCCCGGGCGCTCGCGACGTGGCTCTCGCCCGACGACGTCGCGCGGCTCGTCGACGCGGCCGTCACCGTCCGGGCGCCCGGGTTCCGCGTGGTGTGGGGCGTCTCGGACAACACCCGGCGGCGGTGGTCGCTGACCGCCGCCGCCGAGCTGGGGTACCGGTCGGGCGACGACGCCGAGGTCTTCGCCGACCGGGACCTGCCCACCGATCCGTGGACCGACGCGTTCGTCGGGGGCGGCTTCTGCGGCCCCCGGTACGACGAGCCGGGGATCTAGCGCCCGATCGGGTGCTCCTCGAGGAACCCGGCGACGATCTTGTGCACGTCGTCGGGACGCTCGACGTGCATCCCGTGGCTCGACCCGGGCCCGGTGACGAGCTCGTAGCGGGCACCGGGGATCGCGTCGGCCACCTTCTTCGCCTGCCACGGCGGGGTCAGCAGGTCCTGCTCGCCGACCACGACGAGCGTCGGGGCGGTGATCGAGGGGAGGCGGTCGAGCGTGTCGTGCGCGAGGTCGGCGTCCCACTGCTCGACGGTCACCTGCATCTGCGCCTCGTCCTGCGGGAAGAACGGGAGCATCGGCTCGAGCATCGAGGCGAAGTCGGGGTGGTCGAGCAGCTGCGGGGAGAACGCGATGCCGGCCGAGCCGAGCGCGGCGTCCATGTCGCGGTGGACGTAGGGCGTCCTGAGCGCGGTGAGCACGGCCCGCTGGAACCCGTCACTGCGGCCCCACGTGCCGTACATGACGGCGGTGGCCACCTGGTCGGGGTGCGCGAGCGCCATCTCCTGCGCCATCGCCGACCCGAGCGACCACCCGACCACGTGGGCCCTCGGGATCTGCAGGGCCTCCAGCAGGGCGGAGGCGTCCTCGGCCAGCGAGGCGACGGTGATCGCCCCGTCCCCGCGGTCGCTGCCGCCGAGGCCGCGGTTGTCGAAGGCGATCACCTGGTGGGTCTGCGCGAGGCGGGGGGCCATCTCGGCCCACAGCCCGAGGGACCCGGAGGTCCCCATGGCGAGCAGCAACGGCTCGCCGTCACCGGTGATCTCGTAGTTCAGGGTGACGCCGGTGCGGACGGAAACCTGGGGCACGGGTGCTCCTCTCGGGGTGGGGGTGACTAGCGGTACTGCAGGCCGTCGTCGAGGTCGGCCTCGGGCAGCACGGCGCGGTCGTGGGAGTACTCGTGCATGTGCGTCCACGGCTCGCGGTCGCCCTGCTTGAACAGGCGGTCCTGGGAGCGCTGGACGTAGCCGGGGTTGAAGTTGTCGAGGTCGCTCCACGGCAGCAGCGGCATGTCCGCGTCCTCGCTGCGCAGCTCCGGCACGACGATGCGCGCGCCGCGCTCGGCCATGTGCTGCTGGATCCGTGTGACGAGGTCGGTGATCAGGTCGACGCGCAGCGTCCAGCTGTGGCGGAAGTAGCCGAAGGCGTAGGCCATGTTCGGGACGCCGCTGATCATCGTCCCGCGCCAGGTGACCCGCTGGGAGAAGTCGACCGCCTCGCCGTCGACGGCGAAGGGGATGTCGCCGAACACCGAGAGGTTGAACCCGGTGGCGGTGACGACGATGTCGGCCTCGATCTCCTCACCGGACGCCAGCCGGACGCCGGTGGCGGTGAACTCCTCGATCTTGTCGGTCTCCACCGACGCCTTCCCGTCCCGCATGGCCTCGAAGAAGTCGCCGTCGGGCACGAAGGCGATCCGCTGCTGCCACGGCCGGTACGCCGGGGTGAAGTGCTTCTCGATGTCGGTGCCCTCGGGCAGCAGCGGCATGATGGCGTCGAGCAGGAACGCGTGCAGCTGGTCGGGGTCCTCCTTGCCGACGGTGGCGAGCCAGTCGAGCTGCACCGTGTAGGCGCGCCGGAGGATCTCGTGGGTCCACTCGGGCGGCAGGTCCAGCGGCTCGAGCTGCGTCGACAGCTCGTGGACGGTCGGGTTGGGGAACCAGTACGACGGCGAGCGCTGCAGCATCGTCACGTGCTCCGCGGTCTTCGCCATGGCGGGGACGAGCGTCGCCGCGGTCGCCCCGGAACCGATGATCAGGACCCGTTTGCCCGTGTGGTCGAGGTCGTCGGGCCAGGTCTGGGGGTGCACCATGACGCCCTCGTACCGCTCGGTCCCGGGCCACTCGGGGATGTAGGGCTCCTCGTGGTTGTAGTAGCCCTGGCACATCCACAGGAACGACGCCGTGATCGCCAGCTGCTCGCCGGTGTCGCGGCGGGTGACCTCGGCGGTCCAGCGGGCGTCGTCGGACGACCAGCGCAGCGCCGTCACCTCGTGGTGGTAGCGGATGCGGTCGGCCAGCTCGTCCTCCTCGACGACCTCGTCGAGGTACTCACGGATCGCTCCACCGGCGGCGACGGACGGGCCGCGCCAGGGCTTGTGCCGGTAGCCGTAGGTGAACAGGTCGCTGTCCGAGCGCGCGCCCGGGAAGCGGTGGGTCCACCAGGTGCCGCCGTGGGAGTCCTGGGACTCGAGGATCAGCAGGCTGCGCTCGGGGAACTGCTCGCGCAGCCGGTGCGCGGCACCGAGACCGGAGATGCCGGCCCCGATGATCAGCACGTCGACGTGTTCCGGCTCGCCGTGCTGCTCGGTCTGCTCGGCGGTGGCGGTGAGGCTCATGAGCCGTCCTCCGGGTCGTCGTTGACGGGACGCCCCGACGGTAGGACGCGCGTCACACCCCCGGACTGTCCGAAGTTCGGACACCGCCAGGGGTTGCTCCCGTGCCCGCGATGTGTCCTAGTGCACATCGAGGGGTGGTACATGGCTGACGTCCTGGCACGACGACGGCTGCTCGCCTCCGCCCGCGCGGAGCTGCTGGAGCACCCGGACGTCGAGCTGCCCGGCATCCCCGGCCACGTGGTGGCCTCCTGGCGCCGCAGCCTCGCCCGGGGGGTCGACCCGGCGGTCGTCGGGAACGACTTCCACCCCGACCTCGACCTCGACTCCCGCCTGGTGCGCTGCGCCCGGCCCGTGATCTCGCGCCTGGCCGAGCAGGCCGCGGACGTGCCGGTATGTGTGGTGCTCACCGACGAGCGGGCGCGGCTGCTGGTGCGCCTGGACACCGCCGCGTCGATCGGGCGGGCCGCGGACGTCAACAACTTCGCCGAGGGCTTCTCCTACGACGAGGCCGCGGCCGGCACCAACGGGGTGGGCACGGTGCTCGAGTCGGGCGGGCCGGTCCACGTGGTGGGCGCCGAGCACTTCGTCGAGCGGCTGCACGACTACGCCTGCGCCGGCGCCCCGGTGCGCGACCCGGTCAGCGGGCGGATCGCCGGGGTCCTCGACGTCAGCTGCCGGGCGGAGCACTCGTCGCCGATCCTGCACTCCCTGGTCCGTGCGGCGGCCGCCGATATCCAGGACGCCCTGGTGCGCGACCGCGACCCCGGGTGGCAGGCGCTGCTCGACCTCTACACCCGCGTGGAGGCCCGCACCCGGCACGCGGTGCTCGCCGTCGGGCGGCGCACGGTGCTCGCGAACGCCGCGCTGCAGGCGCTGCTCGACCCCGAGGACCTCGCGGCCCTGCAGGACCACGCCCGGTTCCTCGGGCTGCGTCGCGGCGACGTCGACGACCACCCCGTGCTGCCGTCCGGGACGGTGGTCCGCGTGCGCGGCACGGCCGTCGCGGCCGGGGGCGACGCCGCGGGGGTCGTCGTGGTGGTGACGGTCCCGCGGGACGACGAGGTGGTCCGCCGCCGGGCCGCGCCCGACCCGCCGGGCGCGCCCGCCCCGCGCAGCCGGCTGCGCCGGCTCGACCGGGCCGAGCGCGACGCGATCGTCGAGGCCCTGCGCGAGTCGGGAGGCAACCGGGTGGCCGCGGCCGCGGCGCTGGGGCTCGCCCGCTCGACGCTCTACCGCAAGATCGGGCAGTACGGCATCGAGGCCTGAGCGCCTACGGTCGCGCCATGGACTTCCGCGAGTCCGAGGACCACCGCCTCGTCCGGGAGGCCGTCCGCGACCTCTGCCGGCGGTTCGACGACGACTACTGGGCCGGGTGCGAGCGCACCCACACCTTCCCGTGGGCGTTCTACGACGCCATGGCCGCCGGGGGCTGGATCGGCATCGCGATCCCCGAGGAGTACGGGGGCGGGGGGCAGGGGATCGAGGCCGCGTCGATCGTGCTGGAGGAGGTCGCGGCCTCGGGCGCGTGCATGAACGGCGCGAGCGCGGTCCACATGTCGATCTTCGGGATGCACCCGGTGGTCCTGTACGGCAGCGACGAGCTGCGCCGGCGCTACCTGCCGCGCATCGCCACGGGCGACCTGCACGTCGCGTTCGGGGTCACCGAGCCCGACGCCGGGCTCGACACCACCGCCATCACGACCCGCGCGGTCCGTGACGGGGACGTGTACCGCGTGACCGGGCGCAAGGTGTGGACCTCGAAGGCGCTGGAGTCCGAGCGGGTGCTGCTGCTGGTACGCACCACGCCCGTGTCCGAGTGCGCGACGCGGACCGACGGGCTCAGCCTGCTCATGGCCGACCTGCGCGACCCCGCCGTCACGATCACCCCGATCCCGAAGATGGGCCGCAACGCCGTCGCCTCGTGCGAGGTCGCCTACGACGGCCTCGAGGTCTCCGTCGACGACCTCGTCGGGGTGGAGGGGAACGGGTTCCGGCAGCTGCTCGACGGGCTGAACGCGGAACGGGTGCTCATCGCCGCGGAGGCGCTCGGGACGGGACGGGCGGCGCTGCGCCGCGCGGTCGCCTACGCGAAGGAGCGCCGGGTGTTCGGGCGCTCGATCGGCGCGAACCAGGCCGTCGCCCACCCGCTGGCCGAGGCGCACGCCCGGCTGCACGCGGCCGAGCTGGTGATCCGCGAGGCGGCGTGGACGCTCGACCGGGGCGAGCCCGCGGGGGAGGCGGCCAACACCGCGAAGTTCGTCGCCGCGGAGGCGGGGTTCTTCGCCGCGGACGTCGCGGTGCAGACCCACGGCGGGTTCGGCTACGCGGAGGAGTACCACGTGGAGCGCTACTTCCGGGAGTCGCGGCTGCAGCGGCTCGCCCCGCTGCCGCAGGCGATGGTGCTCAACTACCTGGCCCAGTCGGTGCTGGGGCTGGAGCGCTCCTACTGACCGCGCTCAGATCACGCCCCGCGCCGCGAGGTCGTCGAGCTCGGCGTCCGAGAGGCCCACGACCTCGGTGAGAACCTCGCGCGTGTGGGCGCCGAGCTCGGGGCCGAGGTGGTCGATCCGCCCCTCGACGCCGGAGAGCCGGGGGACCGGTGCCTGCACCAGCAGGCTGCCGAGCTGTTCGTCGGGAATGCGCCGGAACACCTCGCGGGCGACCATCTGCTCGTCGGCGACGAGGTCGGTGACGTCGTAGACCGGGGCCGCGGCGATCTCGGCGGCCTCGAACACCGCCATCGCCTCCTCCAGGTTCTGTTGCCGGACCCAGTCGGCCACGATCGCGTCGACCTCGCCGGCGCGGGCGAGGCGGCGCTGGGCGTCGGCGAAGTCGGGGTCCTCGGCGAGCTCGGGACGCCCGATCGCGCGGAACACCCGCAGGGCGACGGTGGGGGCGCTGCCGGACATCGCGATCCAGCGGTCGTCGGCGGTGCGGTAGGTGTTGCGCGGCGCGGAGATGTCCCACTTGTTGCCCGCGCGGTGCGGGACGACGCCGGTCTGGTCCCAGGTGAGCACCGACTGCTCGAGGATGCGCGCCAGCGGGTCGAGCAGGTTGACGTCGATCAGCCGGCCGCCCGCGCCGCGGGTGTCGCGGTCGTAGAGGGCGGTCATCACCGCGAACGCGGCGTGCAGCGAGGCGACGCTGTCGGCCAGCATGAAGGCGGGCAGCGTCGGCGGTCCGTCGACCTCGCCGGTCATGTGCGCGAAGCCGCTCATGGCCTCGCCGAGGGTGCCGAAGCCGGGGCGCTCGCTCTTGGGGCCGGTGAGGCCGAACCCGGTGACGTGCAGCATGACCAGCCGCGGGTTGACCGCGGCCAGGCGCTCGTGGTCGAGGCCCCAGCGCCGCAGGGTCTGCGGGCGGGTGTTCGCGACGACGACGTCGCAGCCGGCCGCGAGCCGGCGGGTCAGGTCCTGGCCGTCGGGGGTGCGCAGGTCGACCGTCACCGAGCGCTTGTTGCGCCCGAGGCTCTTCCACATCAGCCCGACGCCGTCGCGCTGCGCGCCCCAGCCGCGGATCGCGTCGCCGACGCCCGGGGGCTCGAGCTTGATGACGTCGGCCCCGAACTCGCCGAGGTAGGTGGCCGCCAACGGGCCGGCGGCGAGCGAGGCCATGTCGAGGACGCGCAGGCCGTCCAGCGGGAGCTCAGGCACGGAGGCGCTCCGGACGCGGCAGACCGGCGGTCTCGCGCGGCGTCGTGCCGAGGTCCGGCGTGGCCGCCGGGTGGCGCCACGACCCGGAGGACACCGAGGACATCGGCCGGAAGCGGCGCACGCGACGTCTCCCTCGACGGGTGAGGACCCGATGGATCCGTGGGGTGGGAGCCGATCATGCCCTGACCCCGCTGACGTGTGTGCGTGCGTTCCCGTGCCCCGGCACGGAAACGCACGCACGAGAGCGGAGCTCGAAGGCCCTACCCTGACCGGTCGGCGGCGGTCGAGGAGGCTGACGTGCCACCGGAGGAGTTCCTGGAGACCGGCATCGACTTCGAGCGGGCGAACGCCGCGCGCATGTACGACTACATGCTCGGCGGCGCCCACAACTTCGAGGTCGACCGCGCGATGGTCGCCGCGGCCGTGGCCGCGAACCCCGGGATCGTCACCGCCGCCCGGGCCAACCGCGACTTCCTCGGCCGGGTCGTCCAGCGGTGTGTCGAGCTCGGTGTCGACCAGTTCCTCGACCTCGGGTCGGGGGTTCCGACCGCGGGCAACGTCCACGAGATCGCGCAGCGGCACGACCCGCATGCCCGCGTGGCCTACGTCGACTTCGAGCCCGTCGCGGTCGCCCACGCCACCGAACTGATCGGCGGTCTCGACACCGTCAGCATCACCCGCGCCGACATCCGCGACCCGGGGAGCGTCCTGCGGGCACCCGGGGTGGCCGGGCTGCTCGACTTCTCCCGCCCGGTGGCGCTGCTGGCCATGACGATCCTGCACTTCGTCGACGACGACGCCGCCGGGCTCCTCGGCCGGTACCGCCGCGCGCTCGTTCCGGGGAGCGTCGTCGCCCTCAGCCACGCCAGCGACGACCAGGACGACCCCGCCGTCGGGGACGCGATGCGCGCCGGGGCCGAGACGTACCGCTCCAGCGCCACGCCCATCACCCTGCGAAGCCGCGCCGAGCTGCGCGCCCTGCTCGACGGTCTCGACCTGGCCGAGCCCGGGATCGTCGACGTCACCGACTGGCCCGGGCCCTCCGCGGCGCCCCCGGTCGGCGGCTACGGCGCCTTCGCCACCGTCCCCGGCTGAGTCACGGCGCTCCCGCGAGGACCGCGGTGGCCAGCGCGACCGCGGCCGGGGTGGGGTCGTCCGCGGCCTCGCGCAGCCAGGCGGCGAGCGCGGGCGCGACCGCCGGGGACATCGTCAGGATCCAGGGCGCGCTGCGGGAGCGGGCCTCGGCGACGTGCTCGGTGCGGCCGTCGTCGTCGGCGACGATCTCCGGGCGCGTCGCGAGGAGGCCCCGCGCCGTCCAGCGGCCGGGCGGGGCCTGCCGGGCCAGCCGCTCGACCTCGTCGGCCGCGCGGCGCAGCAGGTCGCCGGTCACGCCGTGCCCTCGACCGTCCCGCCGTCCTCGAGCCGCAGCGGCGGCAGCGACCGCTCGATCTGCTCGCGGTCGGGCTCGAGCCACGGCGGGAGCTTGAGGTGGCGGCCCAGCTCGAGCAGCGGCTCGTCGACGTCGAAGCCGGGCTGGTCGGTCGCGATCTCGAAGAGCACCCCGCCGGGCTCGCGGAAGTAGATCGAGGTGAAGTACTGGCGGTCGAGGATCGGGGTGACCTCGAGACCCGCGTCGACGAGCTGCTGGCGCCAGCGCTCCTGGGTCTCGCCGTCGGGGGCTCGGAAGGCGACGTGGTGCACGGTGCCGCCGGCCTGCAGGCCCCGCGCGTCGTCGGCCGTGGCGGCCACGTCGAGCACCGTGCCGGGGGAGTCGGAGCCCATCGCGAAGCGGGAGCGCCCGCCGCCGCCCTCGCCCGTCATGCCGAGCAGCCCGGTGAGCAGCGAGGCGGTGGGGTCGAGCTCGCGCTCGGTGAGCGTCACGGAGTGCAGCCCGCGCACCGCGTGCTCGACGGGGATGCCGGCGGCCCCGTCCCACCCCGAGCGGGTGTCGCCGGGGGCGGCGACGAGGTCGATCACGAGGCCGTCGGGGTCGCGCAGCGTCAGGACCTCCTCGTCGCGCCCGGCGGTCTCCCGGTCGCGGGGGCCCTCGACGAGGTCGACGTCGTGCCCGGCGAGGTGCTGCTGCCACCAGCCCATCGAGTCCGGCGGGACGGCGAAGGCCGTGGCCGTCGTCAGGCCGGTGCCCTGCCGCCCGCGCTCGATGTCGGGCCACGGGAAGAAGGTCAGCAGCGTCGACGGCCGGCCCGCCTCGTCGCCGTAGTAGAGGTGGTACCGGTCGGGGCTGTCGAAGTTCACGGTGGTCTTCACCAATCGCAGGCCGAGCACGCGCGTGTAGAAGTCGGCGTTGCGCTGCGGGTCCGAGGCGATCGCCGTGACGTGGTGCAGGCCGTGCGGCGCGAGGTCGGTCATGCAGGGGCGATACCCGATCGCGGGGCCGGACGGTGTGATCAGGGTCGCGGCGTGACGAGGTCGGCGTGGTGCGCGGCCGCCACGTCGGGGTGGGCGCGCAGCCGGGCCTTCAGCATGTTCTCGCCGAAGGTCCCGGAGATGACGTTGTCGGGGTCCCGGTCGACCCCGCGCGCCCGGGCCGCGAGCTCGGGCGGCAGCGCGACGCGGGGCACCGTGGAGTCGAGCGCGGGGTTGAAGAAGAACGGGATCGAGAGCCGGGTCTCGCCCTCGGGCGGGGACACCACGCGGTGCACGGTGGCCCGGAGGTAGCCGTCGGTGGCGACCTCGAGGAGCTCCCCGATGTTCACGACGAACGCGCCGGGCACCACCGGGACGTCGAGCCACCCGCCGTCGTGCTCGACCTGCAGGCCGCCCTTCCCCGGCTCGACCATCAGCAGCGTCAGCACCCCCGGGTCCTTGTGGGCCCCGACCCCCTGGCCGCGCTCCTCGCGCCCGGGGTAGCGGACGAGCTTGATCAGCGTGGAGGGGCGGTCGCCGAACATCGCGTCGAAGTGGTCCTCGGGGGCGCCCAGCGACAGCGCCCAGGAGCGCATCAGCCGCCGCGCGACGACCTCGCAGCGCCGCTCCCAGTCGGTGAACACCGTCCGGAGGTCGGGCTGCGCCTCGGGCCAGAGGTTGGGGCCCTCGAGCCGCATGTAGTCCGGGGCCGCCGGGTCGGTCGACGCCTCGCGCTCGGCGGCGAGGTCGATCTGCTCGCGCCAGTCGACGCGGCCCCGGGTCAGCTCGCCGCCGGTGCGGGTGTAGCCGCGGAAGTGCGGGCTGCGCAGCATCTCGACCCGCTGCTTGTCCTCGTCGGGCAGGGCGAAGAACCGCCGCGCCTCGTCGAAGGCCCGCGCCGTGACCTCGTCGGGAATCCCGTGCCCGGTCAGCGAGAGGACGCCGTACTCGTGCATGGCGGCGCGCATCTCGTCGCGGAACCGGGCGGCCGCCTCCGGGCCGCGGTCGAGCATCGTCATGTCCAGAGGTGCCGGAGGCATGTGAGCACTATTTCGTGCCGGGGCACGGATTAGTGCTCACGGGCGCGGAGCGCACCTCCTAGATCCGCCGGCACCAGGCCTCGGCGAAGGTGTAGACCCCGAAGGCGACGAAGCCGAGGGCGACGGCCAGCAGCAGCAGCGGGCCGTAGGGCTGGGCGGCCAGGGCCGTGAGGGCCTGGTCGAGCCCCCCGGCGCGGGTGGCGTCGTCGGCGAGGGCGGCGACCCCGAACAGCACACCGACCACGGCGAAGGCCAGCGCGCGGGCGACGTGCCCGGCGACGCCGAGCACCTCGACGGGGCGGCGGAGGTGGTCGGGGAGCCGGTCGTAGTCGAGGTCGTCGGAGAAGTTCCTAGCGATGCCGGTGTAGGCGGTCGCACCCGCGACGACGAGCACCACGACGCCGACGGCCACCACGAGCAGCCGCCCGGCCGGCAGGGCCAGCAGGCCGCCGGTGGCGGCCTCGGAGCTCGCCGAGCTCGACCCGCCCGAGCCCACGAGGAGCCGGGCGCCCGCGAGCGCCACGCCGAGCACCGCGACGGTCTTGGCGCCCGCCCCCACGCGCTTGCGGAACCGGACCCCGCCCGAGGTCCAGCGGAAGCCGGCGGCGGCCGCCATGCCCTGCCACAGCGCGAAGGCCAGCAGCCCCACGACCAGCACCACGACGACCGCGACGCCCACGGGGTTCCCGAGGAGGCTGCCGAGGGCGCCCTGCTGGTCGGGCTGTCCGCCGCCCGCCACCGCGACGTGGACGGCGATCACGCCGATGAGCACGTGCACGAGCCCGTAGCCGACGAGGCCCACCCGGCCGAGGAGCTCCACGGCCCGGACGGGCGCCTCGCCCTCCCCGGCCGCGCCGAGGCCGACCACCTGCCCGTAGAGGCGGTGGCCGGCCTGCCCGGCGCGCTCGGAGAACGCCTCGCCGGCATCGTCCGCGTGCTCGGCGCGGCGCCCGGACGCGTCGGCCCGGTCCTCCGCGTCGGCGGTCGCCCGCGCGGCCCGCCGCTCGGTGGCGTTCGACGCCGCGTCCTCGCGGGAGGTGTCGGCCGCCGCCGCGTCACCCGTGTCCTGGTCGGCCGGCACGACCGGTCAGGACACGCTGACGTCGGCGCGGCGCGCGACGGCCGGGCTGGGACCGGGGTCGGTGTCCGACACGCCCCGGGTCTGCAGCCGGTCGCGGGCGACGCCGGCCGCGGCGAGCTCGTCGGCGACGACGGTCGCGCGCTGCTCGGAGAGCTGCTGCGGGTCGGGCGTGCCGGGGCCGCCGATGGGAGCGGCGTGGCCGGTCACCGCGACGCGGACCGTCGGGACGGTCCCGAGCTCCCGGGCGACCTGCCGCAGGCTCGCGGACCCGGAGTCGCTGAGCTGCGCGCTGTTCGGGCGGAAGCTGATCGGGTCGGCGGCGACGATCCGGTCGATGCGGGCCTGCAGCGCCGCGGGGTCGGTCGAGCCGGCCTGGCCCTGCGCGGCGCCGCCGGCACCCGGGGCGGCCGTCGAGCCGGGCTGGCCCGGGGCCGTGCCGGGGGCGCCACCGGCCGGGGGAGCACCGGCCGCGCCGGGAACTGCGCCGGCCGCACCGGCGGGAGGTGCACCCGCCGGGGGCCCTCCGGGTGCGCCGGGGGCCGCACCGGCCGCGCCTGCCGGGGCCCCGTTCGCCGGCGGGGCCGGGGGAGCGCCGGTGGTGCTGCCGGAGCCGCAGCGGCTCGCGAGCAGGGAGATCACGACGATCAGCACGATCGCCAGCAGGGCCAGCAGCAGCCACACCCACACGGGACGGCGGCGGCGCGCGGGGGCTCCGGCCGCTCCGGCCGCTCCGGCCGCACCGGGTCGCCGTTCGGGACTGCTCATGGGGGCTCCTCACGCCGGGGGAGGACACGATCCGGGGTGGCCGGAGGTGTCCGGGTAGGGCCCTGGTCTCGGGCCTGGTCGGCGCGCGGGCTGCCCTTGTCGTCGGGAATCCGAAACGCCGTACGCAGCGCAATCGCGTGGATCAGACGGAGTACCCGTGGGTAGCCGCGCTCTTCAGCCGCCGGCGAGGGCGGCACGGGCGAGGGGAGTGACGATGGCGGTGGACACCGCACAGCGGCAGCAGGAGGGTTCGGCGGGCCTGTACGGCAGCCGGACGGGAACGAACATGGCGGCCGCCGGGGCCGCGGAGCTCATCGGGACGGCGATCCTGGTGTTCGGCGGGACCGGGGTGGCGACGGCGGCGTCGCTGGCGCAGCCCGTGGCGGGAGCGGGGTACGACTCGCTCGCCACCCCGCTGGCCTTCGGCGTGGCGCTGCTCGCCGTCGTGGCCGCGATCGGCCACGTGTCGGGCGCGCACGTCAACCCGGCCGTGACGCTGGGCCTGGCGGTGACGCGGAAGTTCCCCTGGAAGTACGTGCCGGTCTACGTCGTCGCGCAGCTTGTCGGCGCGATCCTCGGCGCGCTCGGTACGTGGGTGGCCTTCGGCGCGCCGGGCCGCGACCGGGCGGCGCTCGCCTCGACCGTCCCCGCCGTGGGCGTCGGCCCGCTGCAGGCGCTCGTCGTCGAGGCCGTCGTGACCTTCATCCTCGTGTTCGTCGTCATCTCGGTGGCGACCGACGACCGCGTGGCCGACGCGGTCGCCCCGATCGCGGTCGGCGCGGCGCTGACCGTCGGGGTGTTCGTGGCCGGACCGGTCACCGGCGGCGCGGTCAACCCCGTGCGGGCGCTCGGCCCGATGATCGTCTCGGGGTCGTTCCCTTCGTGGTGGGTCTACCTGGTCGGCCCGATCGTCGGCGGCGTCGTGGCCGCCGTGATCTACGACCGCTTCGTGCGCAAGGCCGACAGCCCCTAGGGGTGCGCTGTGCGCCTGTGAGCACTACTCCGTGCCGAAGCACGGAATAGTGCTCACATGCCGCCGGCACCTCCTCCGCTCGTGCTCGACCTCGCCGGCACGTTCGCCTTCGCGCTCAACGGGGCGCTGACGGCGGTGCGGTCCGCGCGGCTCGACATCGTCGGGGTGGTGACCCTGGGGATGATCACCGCGCTGGGCGGCGGCATCCTGCGCGACGTCCTGCTCGGGGCGCTGCCGCCCGCGACGTTCAGCGACTGGCGCTACCTCGTGGTGGCCGCGGTGGGCGGGCTGGTCGCGTTCGTCCTCAGTGGGCGGCTCGACCGGCTCGCCACCCCGATCGCGGTGTTCGACGCCCTCGGTCTGAGCCTGTTCGCGGTGACCGGGGCGGGGCGCGCGATCGAGCTGGGCGCCGGGGTGGGGCAGGCGATCCTGCTCGGCGCGATCACCGCGGTGGGCGGGGGCACGCTGCGCGACGTGCTGGTCCGGCGGGTGCCGAGCGTGCTGAGCAGCGAGCTCTACGCGGTCCCGGCGCTCGTCGGGGCCGCCGTGGTGGTGCTGTCCGCGCGGTTCGGGGTCGGCGGCACGGTCTGGGCCCTCGTCGGGGCGGGGGCGTGCCTGGCGATCCGGCTGCTGGGGATCGGGTTCCGGCTGAACGCGCCGCGCACGGGTGGGCACTGACCCGCCGGCCAGTACCCACCCGGAGGTCAGCGCGCCAGCACGAACCCCTCGTAGTCCTTCTCCGCCACGTCGGCGAGCTGCCGGCGGTAGGCCCCGATCCCGGCCATGTAGAACATGACCGCGTTCTTCTTGCCCGGGATGTTCGCGCCGAAGATCCAGGAGTCGGCCTGGGGGAAGAGCGTCATGTCGGCGATCTCCTGACAGGTCGCGGTCCAGCCCTCCTCCGCCGCCTGCGTCGGCTCGACGGTGCGCACGCCCGACTCCTCGGCGGTCCGGACGAGGTCGGTGATCCACTCGACCTGCGCCTCGATCGACGGCGGCAGGTTGGTGAACGGGCCGTTCGGCCCGAGGATCATGAACATGTTCGGGAAGCCCGCCTTCGAGACGCCCAGGTAGCTCGTCGGGCCGTCGGTCCAGTGGTCGTCCACGTGCCGGCCGCCCCGCCCGCGCAGGTCCATCGCGCGGTAGTTGCCGTCGACGGCGTCGAAGCCGGTGGCGAAGACCAGCACGTCGAGCTCGTGGACGACGCCGTCGGCGGTGCGGACCCCCTCGGGGACGATCTCGGTGATCGGGTTCTCCTTGACCGACACCAGCTCCACGTCGTCGCGGTTGTAGGTCTCGTAGTAGCCCTGGTCGCACAGCGGCCGCTTGGCGTAGAGGTCGTCCGGGGTCAGCTTGCGGGCGGTCTCGGGGTCGTCGACCGCCTCGGCGATCTTGGAGCGGATGAACGCCGCGGCGGCCGCGTTGGCGTCCGGGTCGCTCGCGATGTCGGAGAACGTCCCGAACATGAACCGGAAGCCGTTGCCCTTGTCCCAGTTCTCCTGGAACACCCGGCGACGCTCCTCCTCCGTCACGCTCATCGCGGGGACGGTGCTCTCCTCGAAGCCGAAGGCGACGACGGAGTCGCGGACCTGGTCCCACGTCGCGGCGAAGCCCTGCTTGGCCTCGTCGACCTCGGCCTGCTCCACCGGGCGGTTGCCCGAGGGGACGACGTACTGCGGCGTGCGCTGGAAGACCGTGAGGTGGGCGGCCCGCGGGGCGGCGGCGGTGATGAACTGGACGCCGGTGGAGCCGGTGCCGATCACGCCGACGCGCTTCCCGGTGACGTCGAGGTCGTCGGGCCAGGCGTTGGTGTGCACCAGATCGCCGGCGAAGCTCTCGGCGCCCGGGATCGCGGGCATGTTGCTCCGCGCGAGCAGCCCGAGCGCGTTGACGAGGTAGCGGCAGGTCCGCGTGGTCCCGTCGGCGGTGGAGACGGTCCAGAGGTCGGTGTCCTCGTCGAACACCGCGCCGGTCACCTCGGTGTCGAGCTGGATGCTGCGGGCGAGGTCGTAGCGCTCGACGACGTGCTCGAGGTAGGCGAGGACGTCGGCCTGGTCGAGGTAGCGGCGGTTCCAGTTCCACTCCTGGAGCAGATCGGCGTCGAAGGAGTAGCGGTAGACGAAGCCCTCGGTGTCGGACTTGGCGCCGGGGTAGCGGTTGAAGTACCAGGTGCCGCCGACCCCGCCGCCCTTCTCGAAGGTCTGCACGCGCAGGCCGAGCTCGTCGCGCAGCGTGTGGGTCATGTAGATGCCGCCGAAGCCGGCTCCGATGACGACGGCATCGACGTCCGGGGTGGTGGTGGTGCTCACGGGGTCTCCTGACGGTGGTGGGGAAGGGGCGGCGTCAGCCGCGGTACCAGGCCGCGACGGCGGCGATCTCGGCGTCGGCCTCGGGCCCGTTGCCGGCGGAGAACGGGAAGACGTGCTGCATGTCGTCGACGACCGAGAGGGTCACGTCGACGCCCGCGGCACGCGCGTTCTCCGCGAGCCGGGTCGCGTTGTCGGCCAGCGACTCCGCGCCGCCGGCGTTCAGGTACAGCCGGGGCAGGCCGGACAGGTCGGCGTAGAGCGGGTTGGCCAGCGGCGTGCGCGGGTCGACCGCCCCGTCGGCCAGGACGCCGGCGATCATGCCCTCGAGCAGGGGGACCGTGATGAGCGCGTCGGTCGCGTCGTTGGTCACCAGCGTCTCGCCGCGGTTCTCCATGTCGAGCCACGGGGAGAACGCGACGACCCCGCCGGGCAGCGGCCGGCCCTGCTCGCGCAGCGACAGCGCGATCGCGACCGCGAGGTTGCCCCCGGCCGAGTCGCCGATCGTCGTGATGGCGGTCGGAGCGATCCCACGCTCGATCAGCGCGAGGAAGGCCGCGACGCCGTCCTGCACCTGCGCCGGGTGCGGGTGCTCGGGGGCGCGGCGGTAGTCCAGGACGAAGGCGGTGACCCCGAGCGCCTTCGCCAGGTGCCCGGCGAGCTTGCGGTGGCTGGCCGCCGAGCCGACGGCGAAGCCGCCGCCGTGGGTGTACAGCAGGACCCGCGTGGTGTCCGCCCCGATCGGCAGCGTCCAGATCCCGGGGACCCCGCCGACGGTGTCCTCGCGGTAGGTGACGTCCTCCGGCTCGCGGGTGGGCTGGTGCCACTCGTCGAAGATGCTGCGGAAGAGCCTCGTCGTGAGGCCGGGCGTGGTCGCGATGATCTCCGACCAGTCGGCGTAGAGGGCGCGGAGCGCCTCGGCCCCCGCCGAGATGGTCTGTGGCGCCGTCGTCATGGTGTCCTCCGTGTCGTTGTGACCTGGACCTCACGGTGACGGCGGGGCACCATCGGTGGGGTGTTCCGTTCTGGAACGCCTCCCGGGGCGGTGCCGGGAGCGACGATCGGCGGGTGACGACGATGTCGCGGACCGACCGGCTGCCGGCCCTGTCGCCGAGGGAGCACGCGCGGGTGCGGCGCAGCCGCGAGACGCTCGTCGGCGGGGGTCTGCTCGACGTCCCGCCGGGCAGCACCGGGGTGCCGGACGTCATCGAGCAGAGCTGGCGGCGCTGCGCGGGCGAGGGCGTGCCGGTGGCCCCCGACCGGATCGACCATCGCGAGCCCGACGACGAATCACCGCTGCGGCGGGCGGCGGCGCCGGTGCTCGAGCGCCTGCGGCGGAGCCTCACCGACGTCCCCGTGGCGATGGTGCTCTCCGACGCGAGCGGCCGGATCGTCGCGCGCCACGTCGACGTCCGCCGCCAGCGCACGCAGATGGACCGGGCGAACGCGGCCGAGGGCTTCGACTTCTCCGAGCACTCGATCGGCACGAACGGCATCGGGACGGTGCTCGTCGAGCGGCGCCCGGTCCTCGTCCGCGGCCCCGAGCACTACAACGCCGAGCTGGAGAGCCTGACCTGCGCGGGCACCCCGATCCTCGAGCCGTTCACCGGCCGGGTGGTCGGCTCGTTCTCGCTGGCCTGCTCCACCCGCGACGTGCACCCGCTGATGACCGCCCTCGCCGGGGACGTCGGGCGGCAGATCGAGGCGGCCCTGCTCGACCAGGCCGGAGCGCGGCGCCGGCGGCTCGTCGAGGCCCACCTGGCCGTCGACGCGGCGAGCGGCCCCGCTCTCGTCGTCGACGCCGAGACCGTGCTGGCCAACCGCCCGGGCCTGGCCCACGTCGGCCCCGACCTGCACCCCGTGCTCTGGCGCCACCTCTGCGAGCACGGCCACGACCGGCCGCGGCGGATGCGGGTGCCGCTCTCCGACGGGTTCCACGACGCACTCGTCGAACCGGTGGCCGACGGCGACCGGCCCGCGTTCAGCCTCCGCCTCCTGCCCGACGAGGTCGCGCCCCGCACCCGGACGATCGCCGCCGTGGCCCGGGAGCCCCTGCACCACGACCCCGGGGTGGGCCGGCATCTCGAGGCCGCGCTCGCGCACGGCGAGGTCGTCGCCCTCGTCGGGCCGGGCGGGTCGGGGAAGCTGCACACCGCCCGCGCGGTGCTGCGCCGGCGGGGCGCGGCCGACCCCCTCGTCGTCGAACCCCACCTCGACCCGGAGTGGTTCGCGGACGCGCGGGACGCCGTCACCGCCGGTCGGGGTCTCGTCGTGCGGCGCCTGCACGAGCGCCCGTCCCCCTCGGCCGCCCGGCTGCAGGCCCTGCTCGAGGGCGGCGGCCCGGTGGTGCTCACCGCCGACCTCGACGCCGCCGACGACGCCCTCGTCGGGCTCGTCCGGCGGCTCGCGACGACCGTGGCGCTCCCGGCCCTCGCCCACTCCCGCGAGCACCTGCCCGCGCTGGTGCGCGCGATGGTCGCGGACGGCCCGCGCTTCTCCCCGGCCGCGTGGGACCGCCTGCTCGCCTGGCACTGGCCCGGCAACCTCGCCGAGCTGCACACGACGATCGCCGCGCTGGCCCGCCGGGCCGGCGGCGGCCTCGTCGGGACGGAGGACCTTCCCGACGAGCTCCGCGGGTCCGGCCGGGTGCGGGGCCTGCTGGAGTCGGCCGAGCGCGACGCGGTGGCCGAGGCGCTGCGGGCCGCGGGCGGCAACCGCACCCGCGCGGCGGCCGCGCTCGGGATCGGCCGGAACACGCTCTACCGCAAGATGCGGGAGTTCGGGCTGAGGGGGCCGACGGCCTCGTGAGCACTGATCCGTGTCCGGACACGGATCAGTGCTCACAAGCCGGAGGCTCCCCGCATCAGCTCCGCCTGCTCCCGGCTGCTGCGGTGCGCGGGCCGCGTGTCGTCGAGGAACTCCACGAGCAGCTCGGTGAAGCGCACCGGGTCGTCGGCGTGGGGGAAGTGCCCGGCCCCCTCGAACAGCTCGAGCCGGCTGCCGGGGATCAGCGTGTGGGCGCGATGCGCGTGGGCGACCGGGATCATCGAGTCGGCGGTGCCCCAGACGATCAGCGTCGGCAGCCCCTCGGTGAGGTAGAGGCGCTCGGTGGCACGGACGCGCTGCCCGCCGGGGTCGAGGACGCTGCGCGCGGTGTGCAGGAACGCCTGCCGGTGCACCGGGTCGGTGAGCGAGACGAACGAGCGGGCGGACTCGCCGACGGAGCCCTTCCAGATCTTCCGCGGCAGGACCTGCGCGACGTTGCCGACGGCGTCGACGACGTGCCGGTTCGTCAGCATCGGCAGCACCCACTCGGCGCCGGGCAGGGTGGCCGCGCGCAGGACCGGGCTGACCTCGCGACCGAGCCCGCCGGAGGAGACCAGCACCAGCCGGTCGCAGTGCTCGGGGAACTGCAGCGCGAACTGCTGCACCACCCCGCCGCCGAGGGAGTGCCCGACGATGGAGGCGTGCTCGTAGCCGAGCACGGCGAGCAGGTCGCGGATGCCGGTCGCGTAGCCGCCGAGCGAGTAGTCGGCCCAGGGGGCGGACGAGGACCCGTGGCCCACGAGATCGGGCACGATCACGTGCCGGCCGTCGCGGCGGCGCGCCAGCTCGGCGAGCACCGGCTGCCACGTCGCGGCACTGCCGGCGATGCCGTGCACCAGCACCACCACGTCGCCGTCGGGGTGCGTCCACGGGTCGTCGTGCCCGTCGGGGACGTGGTCGGCCGGGATCGACTCCCAGAACCCGACGCTCTCGCCGTGCACCGTGACCGTGCGCCGACGGGTCCGGCGTCCGGGGGTGGTCGTGGTCTCGAGCTCCATACCCTGGGGTTCCCGCCGCGGACGCCGGGTGCCCCTTCCGGACGACGGTTCCTGGTCACTCCGGTGGGTGTGACCCACCAGGCCTCCGGCCGGGGCCCGGCGGACGTCTCCCGCCCGGATCGCGCCGGTGTGGCGGCAGGGTGCTCGCCCGGCGAGCACCCTGCCGCACTCCTCGTGATCACGCCCCGGTGCGGGCCCCCGACCTCCACCGGAGAGCCGCGATCACGACGACGGCCGCCGCGGCCCCGAGGGCGAGGCCCCGGGCGGACGGCAGCCGCGTGCGTGCCGCGAGGGTCCAGGCGGACCGGTCGAGCACCACGTGGCTGCTCCCGGTCACCAGCGAACCGAGCCGGCTCGTGCGGGCGGGGTCGATGGTCGCCACCCGACCGCGCGGGCCGTGCAGCTCGGCGCGGACCCCGGCGTCGGCGAGCCGGTCGGCGAACGAGTGGCCCGCGCCCCGCCCCGCCGCGGCGACCACCACGGCGGGGTCGGTCACGGTCATACGCACGTGCTCGCCCGACCCGACGAGGTGTCCCGAGGTCCGGCGACCGGCCGCGTCGGTGACCTCGAGGACGAGGTCGACGGCGACGTCGGGACGGCCGGGGGTGCTCACGCCTGACGGCCGAGCGAGCCCGCGTCGTCGTTGTCGCTAGTGCGGATGCGGATCGTGCCGCTCATCTTCCAGGTCGCCCGGGGCGACTCGGGGCCCGTCGTCTGGGGGACCTCGACGGTCATGTCGTCGAGGACGTACTCGATCGTGGCGCCCTTGCCCGTGAGGAACGTCCACAGCTCGTGGCCGAACTCGCGGATGTCGGTGGGGCGCGACGTGGTGCTGCTGGTCATGGGAGACCCCTGACTGCTCGTGCGGCGGAGGGCCCGACATCACGCACGAGGGCGGACCGGGTCCCGGGAGCGGCCGGGTCCGGGGCAGCACGTCCCGGATCGGCGCGGCCGTCCGGGCCGAAACCCGGCGATCGAGGTCGCCTTCGGCACGATCGTCCGGATCACCGTGACTGCGGGTGCTCCGGTGCCGTCCGGGTGTGCCACCATCGTTGCCGGTCGACCCCTCGGCCACGCCCGGGCACGGGCGCGCCACCACGGCCCTGCCCTCCGTGCCCACCACGAGCGACTGATCGGGGAACGAGCCCGTGCCACCCGAGCAGTCCCGCCGTCCTGCCGTGGTGTCGGGTCGGCCGGTCCTGTCGGCCGCCGAGGTGGGCGGCTCGCGGTGGTCCGCCCCGTGGGCCGGGGTGCTGGCCGCGGTGATCGACCGGGCGCACCTCGCCACGGGGGACGAGATCTCCGAGATCGTGGACGACGCCGTCGCCGCGGTCGGGATGACCGCCGAGGTGCTGATGGTGAACCTGGCGCAGCAGTCGCTGCTGTCGGTGCGCCCGCTGACCACCCAGCGGATCGACGTCGACGGCACCCTCGCCGGGCGCTCCTTCCAGCACAGCGAGTCGCTGATCGGCACCGATCCCGGCGGTCACCGCCTCCTCTGGGTGCCGTCGCTCGACGGGACCGAACGGGTCGGGGTCCTCGGCCTCACCCTGCACGACGACGTGGTGGACGACGAGGAGTTCCGGGCCTGCTGCTGGTCGTTGGCCGGGCTGGTGGGGCACGTCGTCATGGCCAAGCTCGCCTACAGCGACCGGTTGCGGCGCCTGCGCTGCGACGGCGACCTCAGCACCGCCGCGGAGATGCTGTGGCAGCTGGTGCCGCCGCGCACGTTCGCCACCGAGCGGGTGGTGGTCACCGGGCTGCTCGAGCCGTGGGACCGGGTGGCCGGCGACGCCTACGACTACGCGATCGACGACCACGTCGTCGACCTCGCGGTCTACGACGGCGTGGGGCACGACCTGTCGGCCGGGCTCGCGACCACGCTGGCCGTGACGGGCGTGCGCAACGCCCGCCGCCGCGCGCAGCCCGAGTCCGTCGACCTCGTCGAGCTCGCCACCCGCACCGACGACCTGCTGGCCGAGCGGCCCGGCCCGGTCCGCTTCGTCACCGCCGTGCTCGCCCGCCTCGACACCCGGACCGGGATGCTCGACTACCTCGTGGCCGGGCACCCGCCGCCGCTGCTGGTCCGCGGGGGCCACATCGTCAAGGAGCTCGACACCGTCATCGGGCCGCCGCTGGGCATCCTGCCCCGGGAGGGTCACCGCCGGACCGGCCTCCGCGAGCAGCTCGAGCCGGGCGACCGGCTGCTGTTCTACTCCGACGGCATCGTCGAGGCCCGGGACGCGACGGGCAGCTTCTTCGGGGTGGAGCGGCTCGTCGACTTCACCGAGCGGGCGGAGCTCTCGCGGCTCTCGGCCCCGGAGACGCTGCGCCGCCTCGCCGCCGCGGTGCTCGCCCACCAGGGCGACCGGCTCCAGGACGACGCGACCCTGCTCATGGTCGACTGGTTCGCCGATTCCCACGAGCGGCTCCTGCCCTCGCGGATCTGACGGGGCTCAGCCGGGCTCGACGTCCGCCAGCGCCTCCAGGGCCGGCAGCGCCCGAGCGAGGGCGGCCCGCTGCTCGGCCGAGAGCCGGTCGAGGCGGCTCCTCAGCGTCGCGGTGCGGGCGGTGCGGGCGCGCTCGATGGCGGCCCGCCCGGGTTCGGAGAGCTCGATCAACGCCGACCGCGCGTCGCTGGGGTCGGCGCGGCGCTCGAGCAGGCCGGCCTCGTCGAGCGAGGCGATCGCCCGGCTCATGGTGGGCGGGGTGACCGCCTCGCGGCGGGCGAGCTCGGTGAGGCGCAGCGGGGCGTGCTCCTCGAGCGCCACCAGCACCGCGGTCTGCAGCGGGGTCAGGTCGGTGCTCGACTCGAGGCGCATGCGGCGGTTGAGCCGGCCGATGGCGAGGCGCAGCCGGGCGGGGGTCGACACGGTGGTGTCCTGGGACTCGGGTCGGCTCACGTCGCTGGCTCCGGGGCGTCCGGGCGGACCATCGCGCCCGCCGTGCCCCCAGCCTAGTGATCTCGACGACGCCTGCGGGGGTTTGAGGGAGGGCCCCGAGGTCCGAACCCGGCGGATGAGCACGACGACGCGGCGGGTCGCGTCCCGCCCGGGCGCCGTCGGCCTCCTGTCCGCGTCCCACCCGGGCCCCGCCGCCGCGGTCACGACGATCGCCGCGCTGCTCGCCGTCGCCGCGGGCCTGCGGCCGCTCCCGGCCGTCGTCGTGACCCTCGCCGTGCTCACCGGGCACCTCACCATCGGCTGGGCCAACGACCTCGCCGACGCGGCACGCGACCGCGCCGTCGGCCGCACCGACAAGCCGCTGGTGACCGGCCGGACCACGACGGGCGCGGTCACCGCCGCCCTCGCCGTCGCCGCAGTGGCGTGCGTCGCGCTCTCCTTCGCCGCGGGGTGGCGCAGCGGGCTGGTCCACCTCGGGCTCGGCATCGCGTGGGGCCACGCCTACGACCTCGGCCTCAAGGCCACCCGGTTCTCCTGGCTGCCCTACGCGCTCGCCTTCGGCACGCTGCCCGCCGTCGTCACGCTCGCCGCCGACGCCCCGGCGTGGCCCCCGTGGTGGACGACCGCCGCCGGCGCCGCACTCGGTGTCGGCGCGCACGTGGTCAACGCGTTGCCCGACCTCGCCGACGACGCGCGCACCGGTGTCCGCGGGCTGCCGCACCGGCTGGGGGAGCGGGCCTCGCGGCCGCTGGCCGCCGGGCTGCTCGTGGCCGCGTCGCTGCTCGCCGCGCTGGGCCCCGCGGGCGCACCGGCGGCGTGGGTGTGGGGTGCGCTCGTCGTGGTGGTCGCACTCGCCGTAGTGGCCCTGACCGGCCGGGGCCGGGCGCCGTTCCGGGCGGCGATGGCGATCGCGCTCGTCGACGTCGTGCTGCTCGTGGCGGGCTCGTGAGCACCTGGGACGTCGCGGTGGTCGGGGCGGGCCCGGCCGGGGCGGCCGCCGCGCTCGGCGCCCTGCACGCCGCGCCGCACCTGCGGGTCGCGATGCTCGACCGCGCCGACTTCCCCCGCGACAAGGCGTGCGGCGACGGCATCGCGCCGCACGTGCTCGACCGGCTCGCCGAGGTGGGGGTCACGGGCCTGCTCGACGACCACGTCCCCGCGGCCCGCCTGCGCCTCGATCGGGACGGGCGCGGCGCGGAGCGTGTCATGGCCCGTCCCTCGTACGTCGTGCCCCGCCGGGTCCTCGACGCCCGCCTCGTCGACGCCGCGTGCGCCGCCGGCGCGACGCTCGTGCGCCACCGCGTCCGCGACCTCGCCCACGACGACCACCGCGTCGTCCTCGACCCCGGCCCCGACGAGGTCGGCGCGACGCTCGTCGTGGGCGCCGACGGGGCCCGCTCGGTGCTGCGCCGGCACCTGGGCCGGCCCGACGGCGACGTGGCGCTCGCCCTGCGCGGCTACGCCCCGGTCACCCCGGGGCGCGAGGGCGCGCAGGTCATCACCTTCGGCACCCTCCGGCAGCCGTCCTACGCGTGGTCGTTCGACCGCGGGGACGGCTGGGCGAACATCGGCTACGGCGAGGTTCTCGGTCGCACGCCCGGCGGCGTCCCCGGGCGCACCGAGCTGATCGCGCACCTCGAGGCGCTCCTGCCCGGCGCCACGCGCGGTGCCGGCGACTGGCGCGGCGCGCACCTGCCGCTCTCGGGCTGGCGCTGGAGCCCGCCGACGGGACGGGTGCTGCTCGTCGGTGACGCCGCCGGTCTCGTCAACCCCATGACCGGCGAGGGCATCTACTACGCCGTCGCCACGGGTCTCGCCGCCGGCCGGGCCGCCGCGGAGGCGATCGCCGCGGGCCGTCCCGACGATGCCGGGCGCCGCTACCGGCGCGCCGCGCGCGCCCACCTCTTCCCGCACCTGCGGCACACCGCCGCCGCCGGGCTGCTCAGCCGCCGCCCGCCGATGCTCGACGCGGGACTGCGGGCCGCCGCCCGCGACCAGCGGGTGTTCGACGACCTCGTCGAGCTCGGCCTCGCCCGCGGCCGCATCACCCCGGCCGTCGCCCGCGGCCTCGCCGGCGCCCTGCTGCGCCCCGACCACGGAGGGGGACGACCGTGCGGATCCTGAGCGTGCGCGGCGCGCTGCCCGACCACCGGTACCGCCAGGAGGAGATCACCGACGCGTTCGTCTCGTCGATGCTCACCGGCGACGCCGACCACCGGCTCGTCGAGCGGTTCCACCGCAACGCCGGCGTCGAGTACCGCCACACGGCGCTGCCGCTGGAGCGCTACGGGACGCTGCGCGACTTCGGCGAGTCGAACGACGCCTTCATCGCCGCCGGCGTCGAGCTCGGGGCCCGGGCCGTCGTCGACGCGCTGAAGGCCGTCGACCTCGCGCCCAGCGACGTCGACGTCATCGTCTCGGCGACCGTCACCGGTCTCGCCGTCCCCTCCCTCGACGCGCGGGTCGCCGGCGTGATCGGCCTGCGCGACGACGTGGTGCGCGTCCCGCTGGTGGGCCTGGGCTGCGTGGCCGGCGCGGCCGGGGTCGCCCGGCTGCGCGACCTCCTCGCGGGCCGCCCCGACGGTGTCGCGGTGCTCATGAGCGTGGAGCTGTGCTCGCTGACGCTGCAGCGCGGCGACGGCTCGATGGCCAACCTGGTGGCCAGCGGGCTGTTCGGCGACGGTGCGGCCGCGGTCGTCGCCGTGGGGGACGGGCGGGAGACCGGCCCGACGACCGCGGTGCAGCCCGAGGTGCTCGCCGCGCGCAGCCGGCTCTACCCCGACTCCGAGCGCACGATGGGCTGGGACGTCGGCGCCGGGGGACTGAAGGTGGTGCTCGACGGGGCCGTCCCCGACGTCGTGCGCCGCTACCTCGGCGACGACGTCGCGCGCTTCCTCGCCGAGAACGGCCTGACCCGCGACGACATCGGGTTCTACGTCGCGCACCCGGGTGGCCCGAAGGTGCTCGAGGCGCTGCAGGACGCCCTCGGCGTCGACCGCGACGCGCTCGGGGTCACCTGGGAGTCGCTGCGCCGCATCGGGAACCTCTCCTCGGCCTCGGTCCTGCACGTCCTCGCCGACACCCTCGAGTCCCGCCCGCCGCCTCCCGGGGCGTACGGCCTGATGCTGGCGATGGGCCCGGGCTTCTGCTCCGAGCTGGTGCTGCTGCGGGTGCCGGGATGAGCCGGCGCTGGTACACCGCGCTCGTCGTGCTGGTCGGCGTCGAGCGCCTCGCGGAGCTGGTGGTGTCCCGCCGCAACGCGGCCTGGGCGTTCGCCCGCGGCGGCGTCGAGACCGGCCGGGGACACCTCCCGGCGATGATGGTGCTGCACACCGGCCTGCTCGCCGGGAGCGTCGCCGAGGTGTGGCTCGCGCGCCGTCCCTTCGTGCCCCGGGTCGGCGGGCCGCTCCTCGCGGTGCTCGCGGGCTGCCAGGCCGTGCGGTACTGGTGCATCCACGCCCTCGGACCGCGGTGGAACACCCGCGTCATCGTCGTGCCGGGGATGCCCCCGGTGCGCACCGGGCCCTACCGCCTGCTCGACCACCCGAACTACGCGGTCGTCGTGCTCGAGGGCGCCGCACTGCCGCTCGTGCACTCCGCGTGGATCACCGCGGCGGCCTTCACGGTCGCCGACGCCGCGCTCCTGCGCGTCCGCCTGCGCACCGAGCGCGAGGCACTCCGGAAGGCCACGGCATGACCCGCACGATCGACCTGCTCGTCGCCGGCGGCGGCCCCGCCGGCCTCGTCACCGCCCTGCACGCCGCCCGCGCGGGCCTCGACGTCGAGGTGTGGGAGCCGCGTCCCGGCGACGTCGACAAGGCCTGCGGCGAGGGCCTCATGCCCGGGGCGCTGGCGGAGCTGCAGGCCCTCGGCGTCGACCCGGCCGGGCACGCGTTCCACGGCATCCGCTACGTCGGGTCGGGTCGGGTGGCCGACGCCGACTTCCACGGCGGCCCCGGCCGCGGGATCCGGCGGACCGTCCTGCACCGGGCCCTGCACGACGCCGTGCTCGCCGCCGGTGCCCGCATCGAGCAGCGCTCCGTCGGCCGGCTGGTCCAGGACGACGAGGCGGTCACGGTCGACGACGTCCGCGCTCGGCACCTGGTCGCCGCCGACGGGCTGCACTCCCCGCTGCGCCGTGCGCTCGGCCTGACCGTCCCGGCCGCCCGGCACCCGCGCTTCGGGCTGCGCCGCCACGTGCGCACCGCGCCCTGGTCGCCCTACGTCGAGGTGCACTGGGGCCGCGAGGTCGAGGCCTACGTGACCCCGGTGGCCGAGGACGTCGTCGGGGTGGCGGTCCTGGCCTCGACACGGGGCTCGTTCGAGGACCGCCTCCGGGCCCTGCCCGAGCTGGCCGAGCGCGTGGTCAGCGCCGAGCCCGCCTCGGACGTCCGCGGGGCCGGTCCGCTGCGCCAGGGTGCCCGGCGCCGCGTGGCCGGGCGGGTCCTGCTCGTCGGCGACGCCGCCGGCTACGTCGACGCGCTGACGGGGGAGGGCCTGGCGCTCGCCTTCGCGCAGGCGGGGGCGGCCGTCGCCGCGATCACCGACGGCGTCCCGCAGCGCTACGAGCGCGACTGGGCCCGCCTGACCCGCCGCTACCGGTGGCTCACCACCGGCCTGCTCGTCGGCACCCGCTCGCCGCTGGCCCGCCGCGCGCTGGTGCCGGTCGCCCGGGCACTGCCC
The DNA here is from genome assembly GCF_042653685.1 of Actinomycetospora atypica. NCBI lineage: Bacteria > Bacillati > Actinomycetota > Actinomycetes > Pseudonocardiales > Pseudonocardiaceae > Actinomycetospora > Actinomycetospora atypica. The sequence goes on from NZ_JBHSIV010000005.1 coordinate 53,614, forward strand.
CCGCTCTTCGACGGCGCGGTCAACTCGATGGCCCGCCCCGCCTGATCCCCGGGAACAGCCCCGCGCCGGTGGTGGTTGGCCCGAGCATGAAGATCGGCATCATCGGTGTGGGCTTGATCGGTGGCACGTTGACCCGGCGGCTCGCCGCCCTGGGGCACGCGGTGCGGGTGGCCAACTCCCGCGACCCCGAGACGCTGGCGGACCTGGCCGCCGAGACGGGGGCCACCGCGGTGTGGGCGGGCGAGGCCGCGGCGGACGCCGACCTCGTGATCATCAGCATCCCGCAGAAGAACACCCCGCTGCTCGACCCGGCGATCGTCGCCGCCGCGAAGCCCGGCGCGCCCGTGATCGAGACGAACAACTACTACCCGCAGCAGCGCGACGGCCGGATCGACGCCCTCGAGGAGGGCACCCCGGAGAGCGTCTGGGTCTCGCAGCACCTCGGCGTGCCGGTCTACAAGGTCTTCAACGGCATCTACTGGAAGCACCTGCTCGAGAAGGGCGTCCCCGCCGGCGAGCCCGGCCGGATCGCGCTGCCGGTCGCCGGGGCCGACGGGCCCGCGAAGGACACCGTCCTCGCGCTGGTCGACGAGCTCGGGTTCGACCCGGTCGACGCCGGCCCGCTCGAGGAGTCGTGGCGCCAGCAGCCCGGCACCCCGGTCTACGGGCAGGACCTCGACGCCGACGGCGTCCGGAAGGCCCTGGCCGAGGCCCCGCGGGAGCGTCCGGCGGAATTCAGCGTCTAGCAGTCAGGGGTTCGGCCGTCAGGCCGCGAGCCCCTGCAGGACGAGCCGCTGGGCGGTGGCGATGACGCTCTCGAGCGAGCCTCGGGACGGGTCCCACCACTCGGCGGTCCAGTTCAGGGCGCCGAGCACGACCATGAGGGAGACCCCCGCGTCGAGGGTCGTGTCGATCTCGCCGGCGGCCCGGGCGTCGGCGATCAGGCCCCGCCAGATCTCGATGTAGTCCCGCTCCGCCTGGCGGTGGCGGGCCCGCATGGTCTCGGGGAGCTGGGGGACGGTGCGGATCGCGGCCGCGGCGTGATCGGAGTGCGTGAGCAGCGTGCTCAGGTGCGCCGCGACCGCCACGCCCAGCCGGTCGACCGCGGAGAAGTCGTCCGGCGCCTGCGCGAGTGCCTCCTCGACGAGGGTCCGGGCCCGGGCGAGCCCGACCGCGACGGCCTCCTCGATGAGCTCGTCGCGGGACCCGAAGTAGTAGTAGATGGCCGGCGCCTGCACCTCCGCGACGTCGGCGACGTCGCCGAGCCGCGTCCCGGCGTAGCCGCGGTGCACGAGCACGTGGGCGGCGGCGTCGACGATCCGTCGACGGGTGCGCGCCGACTTCGAGTCACGGGCGGGAGCCGGGGCCACGCGATCAGCGTAGGACCCCGCCCCCCACGCGTCAGTACGACGCCGGGAGCCCCAGGCTGCGCTGGGCCACGAAGTTGAGCACCATCTCGCGGCTGACCGGCGCGGTCTTGAGCATCCGCGCGAGGAACCACAGGTCGGCCAGGCCGTACTCGAGGGCCATGCCGTTGCCGCCGTGGGTCTGCATCGCCTGGTCGAGCGCGCGCAGCGACGCGTCGGCGGCGGCGAACTTGGCGATGTTCGACGCCTCGGCGGCGTCCGCGCCCTCGTCGAACAGCTCGGCCGCGCGGGTGGCCATCAGCCGGGCCTGGGTGACGCCGATGTAGCACTCGGCCAGCGGGTGGGCCACGCCCTGGTGGGCGCCGATCTTGACGCCCTTCCACACCGCGCGCTCGTTCGCGTAGGCCGTGGCCTTCTCGAGGGCGTAGAGGGAGATGCCGTTGCTGATCGCGGCCGCGGTGATGCGCTCGGGGTTGAGGCCGGAGAACACCTGGCGCAGGCCGTTGCCGTCGTCGCCGATGAGGTGCTCCGGGCCGAGCGGGACGTCGTCGAAGTACACCGTGAACTGGTGCTCGGGCTGGACGAGCGCGGCGGGGATGGGCTGGTAGGTCAGCCCGGGGGAGTCGGTCGGCACGACGAACAGCGAGAGCGGCCTGCGGTCGCCGCTCTGGGCCGCCGACCCGCTGCGCGCGACGACGAGGATCGCGTCGGCCTCGTCGACCCCCGAGGTCCAGTACTTCGTGCCCGACAGGCGCCAGCCCTCGCCCTCGGCGTGGGCGGTCGTCGTGATCTCGTGGCTGTTCGACCCGGCGTCGGGCTCGGTGATGGCGAAGGCCATCTTGGTCGACCCGTCGGCGATCCCGGTCAGCCAGCGCTGCTTCATCTCGTGCGAGCCGTGGCGCGCGAGGATCGTCCCGCAGATCGCCGGCGAGATGACCGTCATCAGCAGGGGACAGCCGGCCGCCGAGGCCGCTTCGACGACGACCGAGAGGTCGCCGAGCGTCCCGCCCCCGCCCCCGTACTCCTCGGGCAGGTGCACGCCGAGGAAGCCCGCGGCCCCGAGCTCCTTCCACAGCTCGGTGGGCTCCTCGTGGGCGTGCGACCGCTCGACGAAGTAGTCGTGCCCGTAGCGGCTGACGAGGGCGGTGACGCTCTCGCGGAGGGTCGCGCGCTCGTCGGTCTCGGGGACGATCGAGGACTTGTTCACTGCAGCTCCCGGCGGTCGATTCTCATGCAGAGTAAAAAACGGAGCGGTGGTCGTCAACTCAGGGCATGGAGGAGCCGCCCCCGACCGCGACGACCTGGCCGGTCACCTGTCGCGCGGCGGTGGGGGAGGAGAGCCAGACGACGGCAGCGGCCACGTCCTCGGGTGTCGTCAGGCGGCGCAGCGGGGTCTGCCTCGTGACGTGCTCGATCTGGTCGGCGTCGAAGATCGCGTCGCGGCCGGCCGCCCAGAGGCTCTCGGAGCCGACCCCGCCCTCGTCGGGCAGGACGAGGCCCGGGCAGACGACGTTGGCGCGGATGCTGCGTCGGCCCTGCTCACGGGCCGTGGTGCGGGCCAGGGCGATGAGGCCGGCCTTCGTCGTGCCGTAGATGCCCTGGCGGACCGCGCCGAAGGCCGCGTCGCTGGAGATGAACACGATCGACCCCGAGCGCGCCTCACCCATGGGACCGAGCACCGCCTGGGTCGCGTCGATCGCGGTGTAGAGGTTGGTCTCGATCGTGCGCTGCCAGAGGGCGCGGTCGGTCTGCTCGGTGAGGAAGCCCGGGACGCTCCACCCGCAGTTGTTGACCAGGACGTCCACGCCGCCCCAGGCGTCGACGGCCTCGCCCACCACCGTCGCCCCGGACCCCTCGGCGGTCAGGTCGAGGACCACGACGCGCACCTCGGCCGCCCCGAGGTCGAGGGCCTCGGTGCGCACCCGCTCCGCCTGTTCGGCGTCGCGGTCGGCGAGCACGATCCGGGCGCCCTCGCGGGCGAGCCCGTGGACGATGCCCCGGCCGATGTTCGACGCACCGCCGGTCACGAGCGTCCGGGCGCCCCCCAGTCCCAGGTCCACGCGTCGTCCTTCCCTCGGCCTTGCGCCGTCTTCTAATCTGGATTAGACCACGGTGCGATCCGAGGAGTGTGCGATGACGCCGACCACGACCACCGACCACCCGCCCTACGACGAGCTGTCCCTCTCGCCGACCTCGTTCTGGGCGCGCTCGCCCGAGGAGCGCGAGGCCGACTTCGCAGTGCTGCGCCGCGAGCGGCCGATCAGCTGGCACCCGCCGGCCGAGGGCACGATGATGCCGCCGGCGGACGGCGCGGGGTTCTGGGCCGTGACCCGGCACGCGGACATCGTCGCCGTCAGCAAGGACCCGGAGACGTTCTGCTCGGGCCGGGGGATCCAGATGGAGGACGTCCCGCCCGACATCCTCGAGGCGGCGAGTTCCTTCCTCGCCCTGGACGCACCCCGCCACACGAAGCTGCGCAAGCTCGTCTCGGCCGCCTTCACCCCGAAGCGGGTGCGCACCATCGAGGACCAGATCCGCGGCCAGGCCCGCCGGCTCGTCGACGAGCTCCTGACGACGACCGACGGGGACTTCGTCGCGCAGGTCTCCCGCCGGCTCCCGCAGTGGACGATCTTCGAGATGATGGGTCTCGAGGACCAGGACGCCCGCGACCGCGCCACCGAGGCGGCCGACGGCATGGTCAGCTGGGGCGACGAGGACGTCCGGCAGGGGCGCGAGCCCGCCCAGCTGCTCGCCCAGTCGCTGATGACGCTCATCTCCATCGCCCTCGAGCACGCCGGGGCCCGGCGCGCCCACCCGGTCGATGACCTCATGAGCAACCTGGTCCTCGCCGAGGTCGACGGCGAGCACCTCACCGACCAGGAGATTGCGGCCTTCTTCGTCCTGCTCTCGGTCGCCGGCAACGACACGACGCGCAACACCATCTCCTCGACGATGCGGCAGTTCACCCTGCACCCCGACCAGCGCGACCTGCTCGTGGAGGACTTCGACGGGCGCATCGGCCCGGCGATCGAGGAGTTCGTCCGGTGGGCCACCCCGGTGATGACGTTCCGCCGCACCGCCACCCGCGACGTCGAGCTGCACGGGCAGCACGTCCGCGCCGGCGACTGGGTGGTGCTCTTCTACGGCTCGGGCAACCGCGACGCGGAGGTCTTCGCCGACCCGATGCGCTTCGACGTCACCCGCTCCCCGAATCCGCACGTGGGCTTCGGGGGCGGCGGGCCGCACTACTGCCTGGGCAACCAGCTGGCCAAGTCCCAGCTCCGGGCGATCACCGGGGAGATCCTGACCCGGGCGCCCGGCCTCGAGGTGGGTGAGCCGGTCTACCTGGCCGGCAACTTCATGCAGGCGATCAAGTCCATGCCGTACCGACTGCAGGCCTGACGAGGAGATGACGCGGTGAGTGAGCAGCTCATGGGATCGGGACCGGTCCTGCTGGACGTCGACGACCGGGGGGTCGCCCGTCTGCGGTTGAACCGGCCCGAGGCGTCCAACGGTCTGGACGTCCCCCTGCTCCGTGCCTTCTACGACGCGGTGATGGCCTGCCACAGCCGCCCGGGCCTGCGCGTCCTCGTGCTCTCCGGGGAGGGCCGGCACTTCTGCGCGGGCGGGGACGTCAAGACGTTCGCGAGCAAGGGCGAGGGGCTGCCGGACTACCTGCGGGAGGCCACGTCGTGGCTGCAGATCGTGGTCCAGGGCCTGCTCAACCTGCCCGCGCCCGTGGTCACGTCGGTGCAGGGGTTCGCGGCGGGCGGCGGCGGATTCGGACTCGTGTGTGCCTCGGACCTGGTCGTCGCGGCGGAGTCGGCCAAGTTCCTCGGCGGTGCCACCCGGGTCGGGATGGCCCCCGACGCGGGGACGACCGTGACCCTCCCCGCCCTGGTCGGGCTCCGGAAGGCGCTCGAGATCGCGCTGACCAACCCCGTACTGACGGCGGCGGAGGCCCTCGACCTGGGTCTGCTGACGCGTGTCGTCCCCGACGACGAGCTCGCGAAGGCCACCGACGAGCTCGTGGACCGGCTCGTCGAGGGGGCTCCGCTGGCCCTGGCCGCGACGAAGCGGCTGCTGTGGTCGGGGCTCGGGTCCCGGGTCGAGGCGCAGCTCCCGGAGGAGGCCCGCACGGTCGCGGAGCTCTCCGGGACCGCCGACTCCCTCGAGGGGCTCGCCGCGGTGATCGAGCGCCGGTCGCCGACGTTCACGGGGCACTAGAAGGGCGGGTCGTCGTCGAAGGGGTTGGGCGGTGCGGCCTGGCGGCGGCGTTCGTGCTGGTCGATCTTGATGGCGGTGCGGTGGGCGGCGTCGCTGATCCGGCCGCGGCGGTCGCGGCGTGGGGTCCACGGCCGCGGCTGGTACTCGCCGGGGGCGTGGAGCAGCCCGAGGTGGCGGTTCGGGTCGGTGTTGAGCGGTGCCGGTGGTGGGAGGACGGGGTCGGGTTCGACGAGGTGGATGGTGCCGGTGGGCGCGGTCCAGACGAACGTGCCCGGTGCGGGCTGGTGCAGGGTCCAGCCGGAGGCGGGGTGGTGCTTGAGCCGGTGGTGGCGGCGGCACAGGACGCCGAGGTTGTCGGCGATGGTGATCCCGCTGTCGGTGACGGCGAGGGTGTGGTCGAGGTCGGCGCCGTGGGCGGGGCGGTCGCAGCCGGGGAAGCGGCAGGACCGGTCGCGGGCGCGGACCCAGGTGTCCAGTGCGGTGCGGGGGTGACGTTCGGCGGCGTCGGCGAGGCTGGTCGCGGGATGCCGGTCGGGGTGGGCGCGGGCCGCGGCGAGTGCGGCCTGGGCGCTCGCGACCAGGTCGGGGTGCAGGCAGGCGTCGGCGACGAGGGTGTCGAGGTCGGTGGTGGGGGCGGTGAGTTCGACGATCTGGCGGCGGTGCGGGTCGTCCGGGGCGAGGCCGCCGGCGCTGGTGCCGCTGGTGCCGGGTGGGTGGACGAGCAGGACGTGTTCGAGGGCGCCGAGGGTGTTGTAGAGCAGTAGTCGCCAGGTCGCGGCGTGGCGGTGGTCGGCGAGGTGTCGGGCGATGGGGGCGGGGACGGTGCCCCAGCCGGTCATCTGCCCGGGGTGGTGGTCGAGGCCGAGCAGGGTCGCCAGCCCGAGCCGGACCGCGACCCGACGCCGGTAGGCCAACCGCCGCCCCGCCCCCATCGCCACTCCACCGGCCGCCACCGCGCCCGCCGGACCGGAGGTGGACTCGGGGTCGAAGAGACCGCCGTCCGAGCCCGGGTCGTCGAGGTCAGGCCCGTCGTCGTCGTCGCCGCCGCCGCCGTCGTCGTCGCCGCCGCCGTCGTCGTCGCCGCCGCCGTTGTCGTCGCCGTCGCCGTTGTCGTTCGGGCCGTCGTCGCTCAGGCTGCCGTTCGAGGCGCCGTCGAGGTCGTCGAGGTTCGGGCCGGGCTCGTCGTGCGGGCCGCTGTCGTCCGGGCCGCTGTCGTCAGAGCTGTCGTCCGGGTTGCCGTCAGGGCTGCTGCCACGCGGATCGTCGGGTCCGGCGTCGGGACCGGCGTCGGGTCCGGGACCGCCATCGGGCCCGTCGTCATCCGGATCGGGCTCGGGGTCGGGATCCTCGGGGTCGGGGTCCTCGGGGTCGGGGTCGTCGGGGTGCGGGAGGGCGGCGAGTTCCTCGACCAGCCGGGCCACGATGTCGGGGTCATCGGCCCCGAGGTGACCGCGTCCGAGCAGCCGCAGGAACACATGCGACTGCACCCGCCCCTCCGCGACCGTGATCCCCCGCATGCCGAGTTCCCGGCGGACGGCGTCGGCGACCGCGACCAGGTGGTCGTAGGCCTCCTTCGCCGCCTCCCACGGCAGATCCAGGCCCGAAAGCTCGGCGGCGCCGGTGCTGCGCAGCCGCGCCACCACCCGCGCCCGGGCGACCGCCGCGGCGCGGCGGACCGCGTCCCACGCCGGGTCGAGCTGTCCGGCCTTGGCCTCGATCAGGTCCGCCAGCTTCCCGTGCGGCGTCACCTGGGCGCGCCCGAGCAGCGCCTCGACGACCTCCCGGGCGGTCTCGTCGTCCAGGTCCCGCAGGATCGACACGAAGTGCCAGGCCTTGCGTTCCTCCAACCGGCCCGCGGCCATCTCCTCCCCCAGGCGCGGGAGGCGCTCCAGCACCCCGGCCGCGAGCTCGAGACGCATCGACGCCATCGTCGACGAACACCCCAGCGTCGCCGCCGCGATCTGCGCGGCGTACGGGTCGTCGAGCACCCGCTTCGTGGTCCCGGCGCGGGCCCGGCAGGCCTCGAGCAGCCAGCGGCACCGCAGCCAGGTGGCGTGGCACTCCAACGCGAACCCCGCGCGCAGCCCCGCCTCCGCCACCTCACCGACCACCAGCCCGGGGTCGGTGGACAGCGCGGCCAGCAGCTCGACGCCGGGGACCCGGGCCTCCAGGACCGCCGCCACGCCACCGTCGTCAGCCGACGCGGCGGTGGTCGCCGGGTCGTCGTCGGTCGGGGCGGTCATGCCTCAAGTATCGAACATATGTTCGGACAAGGCGAGAGCCGTCCGCATCAACTTGATCACTGCCGAACGGAGCAACCCAGATCCGAACGCCTTCCGAGCAGCGCGGACGGCCGTCTAGAGGCGTTCGATGATGGTCACGTTCGCCTGACCGCCGCCCTCGCACATCGTCTGCAGGCCGTAGCGTCCGCCGGTCCGCTCGAGCTCGTGCAGCATCGTCGTCATGAGCCGGGCGCCGGTCGCGCCGAGGGGGTGGCCGAGGGCGATCGCGCCGCCGTTGGGATTGACCCGGGCGGGGTCGGCGCCGGTCTCGATCAGCCAGGCCTGGACGACGCTCGCGAAGGCCTCGTTGATCTCGACGGTGTCGATGTCGCCGATCGTCAGGCCGGTCTTCGCGAGGGCGTACGCGGTGGCCGGGATGGGGGCGGTGAGCATGATGACGGGGTCGGTGCCGCGGGCCGAGACGTGGTGGATCCGGGCGCGCGGAGTGAGGCCGTGGTCGGCCACGGCCTGCTCGGAGGCGATCATCAGGCAGGCGGCGCCGTCGGAGATCTGGCTGGCGACCCCGGCGGTGATCTTCCCGCCCGGCGCGAGCGTCTTCAGGCCGGCCATCTTCACCGGGGTCGTGTCGGCGCGGGGGCCCTCGTCGGCGGAGAGGCCCGCGAGCGGGGCGATCTCGCGATCGAAGCGGCCCTCGTCGATCGCGCGCAGCGCCCGCCGGTGGCTCTCGTAGGCGAAGGCCTCCATGTCCTCCCGGGAGATGCCCCACCGGTCGGCGATCATCTCGGCGGCGCGGAACTGCGAGATCTCCTGGGTGCCGTAGCGGGCCTCCCAGCCCTCGCATCCGGTCCACGGGTCGACGGCGCCGAAGGGCTGCCCGGCCGCGAAGGACGACAGGATCGGGTACTGGCTCATGACCTGGACGCCGCCCGCGAGGACGACGTCGGCCGTGCCCGCCATGACCGCCTGCGCGGCGAAGCTCACCGCCTGCTGCGACGAGCCGCACTGCCGGTCGACCGTCACGCCCGGGACGCTCTCGGGCAGCCCGGCGGCGAGGGCCGCGGTGCGCGCGATGTCGCCGGCCTGCGCGCCGATCGTGTCGAGGCAGCCGAGGATGACGTCCTCGATGGCCTCCGGATCGATGCCGGTGCGCGCCACGACCTCGCGGATCGGGTGGGCACCCAGGTCGGCCGGGTGGACCTTGGCCAGGCCGCCGTTGCGCCGACCGACCGGGCTCCGGACGGCCTCGACAATGTAGGCCTCGGGCATGGGGCACCTCCGTGAGAGTGGGGTCCCCGGAGTCTAATCAGATTTAGAAAGCGGGCGCAGCCCGTTCCGCACGATCTGCTGGACGGTCCCGACGACCTCCTCCAGCGAGTTCCGCTCGGGGTCCCACCACTCCGGGGCCCAGTTGAGCGCGCCGAGCACGAGCATCCGTGCCGCCCGGGCGTCGACGTCGGCGGCCATCTCGCCGGCGGCGACGGCCTCGTCCACGAGGGCGCGCCACACGTCGGCGTAGGCGCGCTGCCCCACGAGCTGGCGTTCGCGGATGTCGGCGGGCAGCTGGCCGGCGTTGCGGATGGCGGCCTGGGAGAAGTCGGAGCGGCCGAGGACCACCTCGAGGTGCGCGGCGACCGCGCGGGCGATCCGGTCCATCGCCGGTGTGCCGTCGGGCAGCGCCTCCAGGCTCGCGACGACGTGCTCCATCGTCGCCTGCTGCCCGACGGTGACGACCTCCTCGAGGAGGCTCTCCCGCGACGACCAGTAGTAGTACAGCGCGGGCGCCTGGACCTCCGCGACCGCCGCGACGTCGGAGAGCCGGGTCCCGGCGTAGCCCTTGCGGCTGAGTACCTGGGCGGCGGCGAGCAGGATGCGCTCGCGCGTCCGGGCCGACTTCGGCCCCTCGCGCACCGTGCCGGGGGAGCGTTCTCGGGCCACGGCGGGAGAGCCTACGGGCCGGTGGGTCCGGGGTCCTCGCGCATCGACTCGGGGGCGGGCCCGGGGTCGGTGTCGCGCCAGCGGTGCTTCGACGGGTCGAGCAGCTCCCGGATCCACTCCGGTGGCGCCCAGACGATCGACTCCAGCTCGAGCGCGTCGAGGTACCGCACGGCCCCGGAGCGCAGGTCCTCCAGGCGCAACCTCGGCCCGTTCCCGCTGTGGTCGATCGAGACCGACACGGCCGCGAACTCGCTGGCAACGACGCCGGAGCCCTCCGGCATCGTCATACGAGGAAGGACATCGACGGCAGGGCCCGGTCGGAGTCGACGAGCACGACCTTCTTCGCCGCCATCCGCACCTCCCCGTCGACCCGGCGGAGGCGGTGGGTCACCCGTCCTACCCACCACGTGGTGCCGCGGTCGCGCGACTCCAGGATTTGGACCACCGACGTGACGACGGTGTCGGCGCCCTCCGTCCCGAGCACCTCCACGTTCGTCACCGACCGGCAGAGCCGCGACAACGGGCGCTGCGAGTGCCGCTTGCCGGTCTGCAACTGCTTGATGCGGGTGGCGATGCGGTTGCGGTTGTCGAAGATGATCGACATGTGGGTTCGCGGGTCCTGGGTGTCGTCGACCGGGACGTAGTAGAGCGCGTCGTCGGTCCACAGCGACTCCCACGCCTCGAGCTCCCAGGAGTCGGCCAGCCGCGCCTCGCGGTAGAGGAACGCCTCGGCCTCGCCCAGGGGGATCGGGGTCCCCTCACCGGGTGCGTGCCCGACGGGGGCCGGGGTGCCGTCGACGATCTGCGGCGCCGCGGCGGTCACGCCGGGTCCATGAGCGTGAGGTAGTGCTGCCACATGGCGCGCATCGAGGTCTCGTCGGTGGCGGTGCCGATGGTGAAGCCGTTCTCGTCGGTCCGCTCGCGCTGGAGGCCGCGACTGAGGTCGAGCCACTCGGGCTGGAGCTGGGCGACGCCGCGCTGGTTGCGCTCGTACATCTCGGCGTCGTCGGCCAGCAGCATCCCGGCCGGCCCGACCGACCCCACGCACTGTGTGACGAGCCGGCGGTTGAGGTCGGGGGCGCCCTTGAACTGGATCGCGGTGACGTGCTGGACGGTGCGGTCGACCGCCACCGGCTGGATGACGAACAGCTGGATCTCGGCGATGAACAGGTTCGGGAAGATCATGATGTGCGGTGAGCCGTTGATCATGATCTCGTCGCCGTTCTCGGCCCCGTACGCCGCGCGCATCGCCGCGAAGTAGTCGGGGATCTTCGATTCGGGCGTACCGGCCCAGCCCATCGGCACGCCGAGGCGGCGGAACTCCGGGCTGAGGTCGTTCTCCGAGTGCCCTCCGCCCAGGGCGCGCGTGACCGCGGTCGACTTGTCGCTGTAGAGCGCGCCGATGCCGCTGTTGGAGATCGAGAAGATCGACGAGTGCACGAACTGCGGGTGGTAGCCGTCGGTCTCGTTCTCGACGAGCATCTTCCAGTTCGCGGTGACCTCGTGCCTGACCCAGCCGGCCGTCAGCTCGACCTCGCCGACGGGGGAGAGCCGCACGAGCTGGTCGATCCGCTCGGCAGCGGCCCCGAGGTGCTCGTGCAGGGTGGGTCCCTCCGCGGCGAGGCTCGCGAAGACGAAGCCGCGGTAGCTCTCGACGCGCGGGGCGGCCCCGAGCCCGGAGAGCCGCTCGCGGGCCTGGGCGCCGCCGTAGCCCCGGTTGAACGGGAAGCCGAGGAGCTCGCCCGTGTTCGCGAAGGTCCAGCCGTGGTAGGGGCAGCGGAACGACCCGGAGTTCCCCCTGTCCGCGTCGCACACCAGGTTGCCGCGGTGCGAGCACCGGTTGTGCAGCACGTGGATCGCGCCGGTCCGGTCGCGGGTCATGACGACCTGCTGGGGTCCGATGTTCTTGCGCACGTAGTCGTTGGGCTCGGGGATCTCGCTGGTGTGCCCGACGTAGACCCACGTCGAGTACCAGATGCGCTCGAGCTCGCGGGCGTAGAGCGCGGGGTCGGTGTAGAGCGACCCGTGCACGCGGTCGGGCCGGACCCGTTCCCGGAGATCGCCGGGCGTGAGGTCGGTGACGGTCAACGGATGCCTCCTGCTGCTCTCAGTGCCCGCGGAACTCGGGCTTGCGCTTCCCGACGAAGGCCCGGATCCCCTCGCCGGCGTCGTCCGTGGCTCCGGCGGCACTCATCTCGTCGGTCTCCGTGGTCACCTGCTGGGTGAGGCCGTTCGTCCAGCTCTCGCGCAGCAGACGCTTCATGCTGCCCAGGGCCTTCGTCGGGCCCGTGGCCAGGCGGTCGGCGATCGCGCGGGCCCGCGCATCGACCTCGTCGGCGGGCAGGACCTCGGTGACCAGGCCCCACTCGAGCGCCTCCCGCCCGGTGAGGCGCCGGTTGAGCAGGAACATCTCCTGCGCGCGCCGCATCCCGACGACGCGCGGCAGGTACCAGCTGTTCGCCCCGTCCGAGGCCAGGCCGATCGCCGCGTAGCCGAGGGCGAACGCGGAGTCCTCGGCCGCGACGACGAGGTCGGCCACGTGCACGAGCCCCATCCCGCCGCCCGCGGCCGCCCCGCGTACGGCGCAGACCACCGGCGCGTCGAGGGCGGCCAGCCGGTCGAGTGCGAGGTGGTAGAGGTCGGTCATCTGCCGCAGACGGGACCCGCGGGCGTCGTCGTCGGTGCGGGCGAAGAACGGCAGGTCGCCGCCGACACTGAGGTGCGGCCCGGCCCCGCAGAGCAGGACCGCACGCACCGACGGGTCCTCGCCGGCGCGGAAGGCGGCCTCGTAGAGGTCCTCGACCATCGTCGGGTCGATGGCGTTGCCGGCGTCGGGCCGGTTCAGTCGGATCGTCGCGACCCCGGCCTGCACGGAGTACTCGACGACGCGCAGCGGACGCTGCCCGGCGGGCGGTGCCGGGACGGCGGCGGTCCAGCGCGCGCTGTCGGTGTACTGCGCGAGGCCGGAGATGCGGTCGTCGGTGAAGCGCAGGACGTGCGCGAAGGCGGCGTCGAGCGGGGCGCCGCCGTCGCGGGCGCTGCCCGTGTAGCGCCCCAGCACGACGAGACCGCCGTCGGCCAGGGCGAGCACCTGCTCCGGCTCGGCGCGGGCGCGGTAGTGGCGCCCGATCGACCACCAGAAGTCGCGGGTCATCGCCTCGGGACCGTCGTGCCGGCCGCCGAGGCCGAACGGGAGCCCCTCGGTGGTCTCGCCGACGAAGTCGGGGTGCAGCAGCCCCGCGAGGGTGTCGGCGTCGCCGCCGGCGAGCGCCTCGTAGAGCCTGCGCGCGAGCTTCTCCCGGCCGGACTCGTCGAGCGTCATCAGGTGATCCCTCCGCTGTGTTCTAATCCAGATTAGAACACGAGGAGGTCAGGATGACGAACGTCGACGAGCCCCCGGTCCTCGCCCGCGTGGAGGGCCGCGTCGGGCACGTGACCCTGAACCGCCCGCACGCGCGCAACGCCGTGACGATCGCACTCGCCGACGGCCTGCACGACGCGCTCGTCGATCTCGCGGACCGGGTCGCGGTGATCGTCGTGCGGGGCGCGGGTGGCACGTTCTCGGCCGGCGGCGACGTCGACGAGGTCGCGCGCCTCGCCGCGGAGGGGCCCGAGGCCCTGCGGGTCCTCTTCGAGCGGTTCGGACGGGCGTGCTCCGTGGTCGCCACGCTGCCGGTGCCGGTGGTGTCGGCGGTGGAGGGGTACGCGATGGCGGGAGGCTTCGAGTTCATGCAGGCCAGCGACGTCGTCCTGGTGCGCGACGACGCCGTGATCGCCGACAACCACAGCGCGGTCGGCCAGGTGCCGGGCGGCGGGGGCTCGCAGCGCCTCCCGCGGATCGTGGGGCCGCAGCGGGCGCTCTCGCACATACTGCTGGGCGACCGGCTCGACGGCCGGCAGGCGGTGGAGTGGGGCCTCGCCTACCGCTCGGCCCCGGCCGAGGAGTTCGAGGCGCTGGTCGAGACCACCGTCGCCCGCCTCGCGCGCCGCGACCCGAAGGCCACCGCCCGCACCAAGCGGCTGGTGTACGAGGGCCTGCGCCGCCCGCTCGACGAGGGGCTCGCGATGGAGACCGACGTCGTCGTCGAGCACCTCGCCGACGGGGCCGCCGAACGGTTGGTGCGTGCGGTGCGCCCCGAGTAGTTGCCACGGACCGTGACGAACGGTGACGAAACTGGCCGTGGCCCGGCTCACGTTCTTTCTCTACTCTCGATTAAAAGATGTCGGGCGACGCGCTGGAGTGGATGCCGAGATGACCGAGAGCCTCGACGAACGTCGCGACGCCCTGCGGCGGCGGTTCCCCGAGTGGACCCCGATGACGTTGCACGAGCGGCTCGGGCACTGCGCGGACGAGTTCGCCGACCGGCCGTTCGTCATCACCGACGACCGCACGGTGACCTACACCGAGGTCGACGCCTGGTCGCGCCGGCTCGCCGACGGTCTCGTGGCCCTCGGCGTCCGGCCCGGCGACCGCGTCGGGCTCGTGATGGCCAACTACCTCGAGTTCGTCCCGCTGAAGTTCGCGATCTCGCGGGCGGGCGCCGTCGCCGTCCCGTTCAACTTCCTGTACCGGACCGAGGAGCTGCGCTACGTCCTCGAGCAGTCGGGCTGCAACGTCCTGGTGACGATGACCGGCTTCATGGGCCTCGACCAGCTCGGCATGCTCGACGAGATCGCGCCCGGCTGGGACCGCGGCGACCAGACCGCGCTGCCGGAGCTGCGCGAGGTCGTCGTCCTGTCCACCGATGGCCGGTCCCGCGAGGGGGTGCGCACGGTCGCCGACCTCGAGGAGCTGGGCGACCCGGGTGCGGCCGACGGCGGAGGGGCCGGGCCGGGCGACGTCGCCGACATCCTCTACACCTCGGGCACCACCGGGTCGCCCAAGGGCGTCCTGATCACCCACGACGCCAGCCAGCGCACCGGCTACGCCTCGGCCCTGACCCGGGCGTTCGAGGACGGGCGCCGCATCCTGTTCTCGCTGCCCTGCTACCACATGTTCGGCTACGTCGAGGGCCTCATGGCGGCGATGATGGTGGGCGGGGCGATCATCCCGCAGACCGCGTTCGACCCGGGCCGCTACCTCGAGGGGATCGAGCGCCACCGGGCCACCGACATCCTCTGCGTCCCGACGATGACCGTGGCGTTGCTCGAGCACCCCGACGTCACCACGCGCGACCTCTCGAGCCTGCGCGCCATCCTCTCCGGCGCGGCGCCCGCCCCGGTGTGGCTCTGGGAGAAGGTGCGCGACGGCCTCGGCGTCGACGAGATCGTCACCGGCTACGGCATGACCGAGCAGGGCGGTGCGATGACCCTCTCGCTGCCCGAGGACCCGCTGGAGGTCATGGCCACCACGGTCGGCCGGGTCAAGATGGCGGGCGCCGCCGGTATCCCGGAGCGGGACGGCGACCTCACCGAGTTCCGCACGATCGACGTGTTCTCGGGCGAGCCGTTGCCGGACGGCGAGGAGGGCGAGCTCGCCGCCCGCGGACCGACGAACATGCTCGGCTTCTGGGGCAAGCCCGAGGAGACCGCGCTGGCCCTCTCGCTCGACGGCTGGGTGCGCTCCGGCGACCTCGGCATCGTCCGGGAGGACCGCTACCTCGTCCTGACCGGGCGTAGCAAGGAGCTCTACAAGTCCGGCGGTGAGCTCGTCATGCCCAAGGAGGTGGAGGAGGTCCTCTCCCGCCACCCCGGGGTCAGCCAGGCCTACGCGGTCGGCGTCGCGGACGACCGCTGGGGCGAGATCGGCGCGGCGTGCATCGTCCGGAAGCCGGGTGTGGAGGTCGAGGCCGAGGAACTGATCGCGCTGTGCAAGGAGCAGCTGGCCCGGTTCAAGGTGCCGCGCCGCGTCGTGTTCCTCACCGCCGAGGAGCTCCCCGCCACTCCCACCGGCAAGATCCAGAAGTTCCGCCTGGCCCGGATGGTCGCGGAGCGCGCGGCGGTCTGACTCAGCGCCCGAGGAAGCGGGCCGTCCTCTTCTCGGCGAAGGCGGCCCGCCCCTCGGCGTAGTCGTGGGTCGCGCCGTGGACCTGCTGGGCGTCGGCCTCCTCGCTCAGGGCGTCGGCGAGCCCACGCTGTGCCGCGGCGCCCAGGGTGCGCTTGATGGAGGCGAGGGCCACGGTCGGGCCGGCGGCGAGGCGCTCGGTGAGCGCGACGGCCCGGTCGAAGGCCTCGTCGGGCGGGTGCACCGCGGTGAGCAGACCCCAGTCGAGGGCGCGGTCGGCGGGGAGCTTCTCGGCGAGCATCGCCAGCTCGGCCGCCCGCGTGAGCCCGACCCGCTCGGCGAGGAAGGTCAGCGCCCCGCCGTCGGGCATCACCCCGATCCGGGCGAAGGCGAGCAGGAAGTAGGCGTCCGACGCGGCCACGAGCAGGTCGCAGGCCAGGGCGAGCGACGCCCCGAGGCCCGCGACCGCTCCGTGGACCATCCCGACGACCGGCTTGGGCGCGGTCCGCACGGCGAGGATCACCGGGTTGTAGATCTCGCGCAGGCGGCCCGACAGATCGGGTGTGCCGTCGGCGGTGGTCTCGCGGGCGTTCTTCACGTCGGCCCCGGCGCAGAACGACCGGCCGGCGCCACTGATCAGGATCGCGCGCACCGCCGGATCGCCGGCGGCGTCGGTGACGGCCTCGAGCAGTTCGCGCCCCATCGCCGGGGTCCACGCGTTCAACGACCCGGGCCGGTGCAGCTGGATGTGCCGGGCGCCCGCGAGGTCGGCGACGCGCACATCGTCGTACGGGGGCGTCACGCCCGGACCGGCGCGGCGGCCGGGAACCGGGCCGCGATCTCGTCCACGACGAGCTTCGCGGTCTCCGCGCACGCGGTGGTGCCGCCGTTCGCGTACTGCTTCACCGCGTCGCCGACGTTCCACAGGTTCGGCACCGGGGTGGTGTGCGGGATGTCGAAGCCCGCCACCGCGCGCTGGGGCGGCCAGCCGTCGCGCCACACCGTGGTCGACAGGACGCGGGCGTCGGCGAAACCGGGGACGTGCTCGTGCAGGTCGGCGTGCAGGAGCTCGGTCTCCTCGGCCTCGTCGAACGGGCCCGTCGCCGGCTGCGGGACCGACGTGCCGTTGTAGAGGTGCCAGCCCTCGGGCGCCATCTCCGGGCACGTGGCGGTGAAGTTCGCGACGTAGGCCATGCGCCGGCTCTTCGCGAAGCTCAGCAGCCCGGGCGCCTCGACCAGCGGCTCCCGGCTCGCGAAGTTCACGACGATCATCGCGCAGGGATCGGTGTCGACGGTCGCCACGTAGTCGGCCGCCAGCCGCTCGCGCCCGACGAGGTCGGCCGTCGCGGCCGGTCCGACGTCGCTGACCGCGAACCGGCAGGCCACCTCGACCCGCTCGCCCGGACGGGCGACGGTGGCGCCGCCGACCTCGCCGGACTCGTCGAGGCGCAGGTCGACGACCTCGCTGTCGAGCCACACCTCCCCGCCGTTCCCGACGACGACGTCGGCGAGCGACTGCCAGATACCGATCGTGCCCTCGGGGCAGAAGCCGAACTTCTTGAAGGCGCTCTTGCGGGTGAAGTAGGTGAGGAAGACCTGGGCGGGCAGCTCCTCGGAGCCCACCGCGAACACCGAGCCGCACATGTTGCGGAAGATGCCGTGCACGTTCTCGTTGCTCGTGTACCGGCGGATCCACTCCGCGGTCGACAGCGAGCCGGTGGGCATGCCCTCGTCGGTGCGCGCGGCGCCGAGGCCGTCGAGCAGCTTCGCGCCCTGGCGGGTGAGCTTGGAGAGCAGGAAGCCCCAGCCGCCCCCGGTGACGTCGACGTCCTTGCCGCCGATCCGGTACAGGATCGGGGGCTTCGGGCGGCGCACGTCGAAGCGCGCCCCGACCTCGGCGAACGTCTCCTCGGTGATGCCGCCGAGCTCGATGACGATGGCCCCGTTGTTCACGGTGAACCCGTCGATCACCTCGCTGGAGGCGCGGCCGCCGACCCGGTCGAGGCGTTCGACGACGAGGGTCCGGTAGCCCTGGTGCGTCAGGCGGGCGGCCGTGAACAGCCCGCCCGCTCCCGCGCCGATCACGAGCGCGTCGAACCGGTGCTCCGGCGCCATGGGTGTCCTCCTCGTCGACGTCATGTTTTAATCGAGATTAGAACAAGCGGTCGCGGAGCAGCAAGGAGCGCCGATGAGGACCTTCGCCGGGGTCGACGAGGTGGTGGCCTCCGTCGGGGAGTCGCTCGGGCCGGGGGAGTGGGTGGAGGTCGACCAGAAGACCGTCGACACGTTCGCCGACGCCACCGGGGACCACCAGTGGATCCACGTCGACCCGGAGCGCGCCGCGCAGGGGCCGTTCGGTGGGCCGATCGCGCACGGCCTCCTGACGCTCTCCCTGCTGCCGGTGCTGCTCGGAGGGCTCTACCGCATCGAGAACGTGCGCATGGGCGTCAACTACGGGTTCAACAAGGTCCGCTTCCCGGCCCCCGTGCCCGTCGGGTCGCGGGTCCGGGCCACCGCGACGGTGGCCGAGGCGACGCCGCTCGACGGCGCCGTGCAGGTCGTGTTCGCCACGGTCATCGAGATCGAGGGCTCGACCAAGCCCGCCTGCGTGGTCGAGAGCGTCGGCCGCTTCTTCGTGTAGTGCCCGCGGAACAAGGGAGATCGGGATGTCGGGAGTCGAAGGACGCGTCGTCGCCGTCACGGGCGCGGGCAACGGGCTCGGGCGCGAGTACGCCCTGCTGCTCGCCGCGCACGGCGCGCGCATCGTCGTGAACGACCTCGGGGGCGCGCGCGACGGGACGGGCGCGGCCAGCACGGCCGCCGACGCCGTCGTCGAGGAGATCCGCGCCGCCGGCGGGGAGGCCGTCGCGAACCACGACAATGTCGCCGACGAGGCCGGCGGGGCGCGGGTCGTCGCCGACGCGGTCGAGGCCTTCGGGCGCATCGACGGCGTCGTCGCGAACGCGGGCATCCTGCGCGACGGCGCCTTCCACAAGATGGGCGAGGCCGACTGGGACGCCGTGCTGAAGGTCCATCTCTACGGCAGCTTCCACGTGGTCCGCGAGGCGTGGCCGCACTTCCGCGAGCAGCGGCACGGGCGGGTGGTGGTCGCGACGTCGACCTCGGGCATCTACGGCAACTTCGGCCAGGCGAACTACGGCGCGGCCAAGGGCGGGCTGATCGGACTCGTCCGGACCCTCGCCATCGAGGGCGGCCGCTACGGGATCCTCGCCAACGCAATCGCTCCGATGGCCGCGACGCGGATGACGGCCGACATCGCACCCGCGGAGGTGCTCGAGAAGCTGGGGCCGGCCCACGTCGCCCCGGTGGTGGCCCACCTGCTCGGCGACGAGTGCACCGACTCGGGCTCCGTGATCGTCGCGGGCGGCGGCCAGGTCCACCGGGTCGCCCAGTTCCAGAGCAAGGGCGTGACCTTCGCCGACGTCCCGACCCCGGAGCAGGTCACCGACCGCTGGGCCGAGATCACCGACCTGTCCGGGGCCGTTCCCGGCGTGAACCCGGTCGGGTGAGAGGCGTGCGCGAGGCCGTGATCGTCGACGCCGTCCGCACTCCCGTCGGCCGGGGCAGGGCGGGCGGCGCCCTCGCCGCGGTCCACCCGATCGACCTGCTCGCCGGCACGCTCGAGGCCCTCGTCGAGCGCACCGGACTCGACCCGGCGCTCGTCGAGGACGTCATCTGCGGGTGCGCGCAGCAGGTCGGCGAGCAGTCCGGCAACATCGGGCACAACGCGTCGCTGGCCGCGGGCTTCCCCGAGACGGTGCCCGGCACGACGATCAACCGGCAGTGCGGCTCCAGCCAGCAGGCCGCCGCGTTCGCCGCCCAGGGGGTGATCGCCGGGGCCTACGACGTCGTCGTCGCGTGCGGGGTCGAGTCGATGAGCGCCGTGCCGATCGGCAGCTCCCGCCCCACGAGCCGGGGTGAGCGCACCGCCCGGCGCTACCCCGAGGGCCTCGTCAACCAGGGCGTCTCGGCCGAGCTCGTCGCGCAGCGCTGGAAGCTCGGGCGCGAGGACCTCGACGCCTACGCCGCCGAGTCGCATCGCCGCGCCGCCGAGAGCTGGACGTCCGGCTTCTTCGACGACGAGGTGGTCCCGGTCGTCTCCAGTATCGGCGAGCACCGCACCGACGAGACGGTCCGGGGCACGACGACCGCCGAGGGCCTCGCCGGGCTGCGGCCCTCGTTCCGCACGGACGAGATGGCGTCCCGCTTCCCGGAGATCGACTGGAGCATCACCCCGGGCAACTCCTCGCCCCTGACCGACGGCGCCTCCGCGGTCCTGATCATGGACGCCGACCGCGCCGAGGCCCTGGGCCTGCGGCCGCGGGCCCGGTTCCACGCATTCTCGGTGGTCGGCGACGACCCGCTCCTGATGCTCACCGGGCCGATCCCGGCCACCCACAAGGTGCTCTCCCGCGCCGGGCTCACGCTCGACGGGATCGACGCCTACGAGGTCAACGAGGCCTTCGCGTCGGTGCCGCTGGCCTGGCAGCGCGAGTTCGGTGCCGATCCTGCCCGGCTCAACCCGCGCGGCGGCGCCATCGCACTCGGCCACGCCCTGGGCTCGTCGGGAACGCGGTTGCTGGTGACCCTGCTGCACCACCTCGAGGCGACCGGCGGCCGCTACGGCCTGCAGACCATGTGCGAGGCCGGCGGCATGGCCAACGGCACGATCATCGAGCGGATCTGAGGACGCGATGCACGTCGGGATGGGGCTGTTCTTCCAGGGCCTGGAGCCGGGGCGCGACGACCACGACGTGGTCCGCGGCGGCCTGGCCCTCGCCGACCAGGCCGAGCCGCGCGGGTTCGACTCGATCTGGACCGCCGAGCACCACTTCACGCGCTATCACATGATGCCGAACCCGGCCCAGCTCCTGACCTACCTCGCGGGCCGCACGACGAGGGTCCGGCTCGGCACGATGGTCATGGTGCTGCCGTGGCACGACCCGGTCCGCGTGGCCGAGGAGATCGCGTGGCTCGACTCGGTGTCGGGCGGACGGGTGGTCCTCGGTCTCGGGCGTGGCCTGGGGGCGATCGAGTTCGACGACTTCCGGCTCGAGATGGGGGAGTCGAGGCAGCGGTTCGTCGAGTACGCGCACGCGATCTCCGGGGCCTTCGAGTCCGGCGCGATCGAGTTCGAGGGTGAGCTCTACCGG
Organism: Actinomycetospora atypica; assembly: GCF_042653685.1. Classification (NCBI taxonomy): domain Bacteria; kingdom Bacillati; phylum Actinomycetota; class Actinomycetes; order Pseudonocardiales; family Pseudonocardiaceae; genus Actinomycetospora; species Actinomycetospora atypica. Next base: position 74,504 of record NZ_JBHSIV010000005.1, read on the forward strand.
CAGCCCCGCGCCGAGCTGCACCCTCCGGCGTTCACCTCGTTCCGCGGGCGCACCTACGCCTCGGCGGTGTCGCCGGAATCGGCCCGGATCATGGCGACGCTCGGGTACGGGCTCATGCTCATCGCGCAGAAGCCGTGGGAGGTGACCGTGCGGGAGACCGCGGAGTACCGCGAGCTCTTCCACGAGATCCACGGCGAGGACCCGCCGGCGCCGGTGCTGGTCAACTTCACCACCGTCGACCCCGACCCGGGCCGCGCCCGCGAGCTGCACGAGCAGTACGCGACGGCCTACGCGCGCTCGACGATCGAGCACTACGGGTTCACCGACCCGCGGCTGGAGACCGTCCCGGGCTACGAGTACTACGCCGGGCTGCGCCGGAACATCGAGAAGCACGGGCTGCCCGCGTTCAACCGGTTCCTCGCCGACCTGCAGATGGGCGGCACGCCCGCGGAGCTCGTCGAGCAGACCGTCGAGCGGGTGCGTGCGCTCGGCGCCGGCGGCGTGCTCAACCTGTTCGCCTTCGGCGGCATGCCCCAGGAGGTCGCGCAGCGCTCGCTCGACGTCTACGTCGAACAGGTGCTCCCGCAGTTGGCGGCAGTCGACGCCTTCCGCGACGTCGGGCGAGTGCTTCAGAGGGCCCAGATCTAGAGGGCGTAGCCGCCGTCGACGTTCACCGTCTGGCCGGTGATCCAGCCGGCCCGGCCCGAGACCAGGAAGCGGACCACCTCGGCGACGTCCTCCACGCGCCCGAAGCGGCGCAGGGCGAGATTGGCCCGCGCGGTGGCCAGCAGTTCGTCGGTGTAGTCGCCCCGCGCGACGAGCTCGCGCCACATGCCCTCGCCCTCGAGCAGACCGACCCCCACACAGTTCGCCCGCACGCCGTAGCGGCCCTCCTCGGCGGCGATCCCGCGGATCGTCGCCGCGACCGACGCCTTGGGCGCCGACGAGAGCATGTCCTTCTTCGAGTAGCGCTCCACCGCGGGCGTCACGAGCGCGACCATCGATCCCTGCGTGCCACGCAGGACCTCGATGGACGGGTGCAGCAGGTTGTAGGCGGCCACGGTGTCGCCCAGGATCTGCTCGCGGTACTGAGCGGGGGTCACGGCCGAGATGTAGCGCATGGGGATGTGCGGTCCGGCCGCGTACACCACAGCGTCGAAGGGAGCCGCGTTCCGGACGACGTCCGCGGTCGCCTCGGCATCGCACAGGTCGACCTGCACGGTGATCGCCTCTCGACCGGCCGCCTCCACCTCGGCGGCGGCCAGCGCGGCGGCCTCGGCGCCGTGCCGGTAGGTCAGGACCACGTCCCGGCCGTCCTCGGCGAGCGCCCGGCACACGGCCCGCCCGATCCCGCCCGAACCGCCCGCCACCAGTGCCCAGCGTCCGCCCATCGCCCTATTCTAATCTGCATGAGAAACACGGGGCCGCTGTCGGGCGTGACGGTGATCGAGCTGGCCGGGATCGGGCCAGGTCCGTTCGCGGCGATGCTGCTCGCCGACCTCGGGGCGGACGTGATCCGGGTGGACCGACCTTCTGCGCCCGCCCCCGCGGCCGACGTCCTGGGCCGCGGGAAGCGCTCGGTCGTCCTCGACCTCAAGCGCCCGGAGGCCGTCGAGGCACTGCTCGCGCTCACCGCGACCGCCGACGTCCTCATCGAGGGCAACCGGCCCGGGGTCACCGAGCGCCTCGGGGTCGGGCCCGACGACGTGTGGGCCCGCAACCCGCGGCTGGTCTACGGGCGGATGACGGGGTGGGGCCAGGACGGACCCTGGGCGCACACCGCCGGCCACGACATCGGCTACCTCGCCCTCACTGGCGCCCTGCACGCGATCGGCCCCGCCGACGGCCCGCCGGTCCCGCCGCTGAACCTCGTCGGTGACTTCGGGGGCGGCTCCACCTACCTGGTCATCGGTGTCCTCGCCGCCCTCGCCGAGGCGGCCCGGACCGGGCGCGGCCAGGTCGTCGACGCCGCGATCCTCGACGGCGCCTCCCACCTGCTCGCGGCGATCCACCAGCTGCTCGGCTCGGGCCGGTGGACCGACCGACGCGGGTCGAACCTGCTCGACGGCGGCACCCCGTACTACGCGGTCTACGAGACCTCCGACGGCAACCACATGGCGGTCGGGGCGCTGGAGCCGAAGTTCTACGCCGAGTTCGTCCGGCTCCTGGGCATCGACGTCGACCCGGCCGACCAGCAGGACCGCGCGCAGTGGCCGGCGCTGCGGGCCGCCATCGCGACGGCGTTCGCCTCCCGGACCCGCGACGAGTGGGCCGCGGTGTTCGACGGGACCGACGCCTGCGTCGCACCCGTGCTCGGGCTCCGGGAGGCGGCGTCGCACCCGCAGGTCGCGGCCCGGGGGAGCGTCGTCGAGCACGACGGCGTCCTCCAGCCCGGCCCCGCGCCCCGTTTCTCGAGCCACCCCGTCCCCGGCGGCGTCGCGTCGTCGCCCGTGCCGGGAGCTGACTCGCGCGAGGTGCTCGCGGCTGCCGGTCTCGACGCGGACGCCCTGCTCGCGGCCGGGGTCAGTCACCAGGCCTGAGCCCGTGGACCGAAGGACTCCGCCGCGACCGTGTCCGATGGACACGGTCCCCGCGGAGTCCTCGGGGTGCCCGACCGACAGCAATCCGATGATCAGCGGGCCCTCGTCCGGCTCGCGAGGGCCGGTCGTGCCCGACGAGGATCCTCTCGCGCCTGCGGCACAGGGATCTTCCCCGAGAATGCTCCTCCATATTTGTTCTCTTCCCGCGGCAGGTCGTATCTGTCGTAGGTTAGATCTTGGTGAACCGGTAGTGGAGACCGGAGCGGTAGCGCGGGCGCTCACCGTGCAGGTTCCAGACCACAATGATCGGACCGTTCGCGCCGTCGCGAATGCTGGTGACGTCTCCGCGCACCCAGCGACGATTCGCGTCGTTCCTGCCGATCTCGCCGCTCACCTCATCGCCGACGGCGAGCAGCCGTCCGTCCGCTCCAGGAACCAGACCACAGAAAGCGCTCACGTCGTATCTCCCCCGTTGTGTCGATCCGGACGCACCGCACGGGGCATCGCGGGACGATGCGACGTCGTTACCGGCGCCGACTCGGGCGCTGCGGTCTGCTGCTTTCTTCAGTAGCCGAGCCAGACGGCGTCAGTGACTGTCACCTCGAGGGCGTGTTCGACGATCACGAAGTAGACGAGACCGGAGCCACGGGAAGTGTCGAAAGAGAGGAAGCGGAACTGTCCGCTCGGGTTCGACCGATTGACGGGCCTGCTGTTCCACGGTGTCAGTTCGAGGACAGCCAGGACCTCGTCGAAGCGGGCTCGGGCATCATCGGGCCACTCGGCGACCTGCTCGGCGACGGCGAAGGCGTCAGCCGCGTAGGCCACCTACGCGCCCGCCCTGGTCCGGGTCACCTCGAGCGGCTCGTCGTCGGGAGCGGGCTCGCCGGTGATGAGCTCGGCCGCGCGCCGGATGTTGCGGGCGAAGCGCTCGGGGTCGGCCTGCAGCGCAGCGATGCCGCGCCAGTGCTCGAGCATGTCCAGGACCTCGGTGAGGTCGAGGTCGACGCGGGCCCGCTCGACGAGCGTGTCGTACTCGGCGAGGAACTCGGCCCGGTCCCGGTCGAGAAGGGACGCCGCGATCGCGCGAGGGGATGCACCAGGGGCGAGTGGCTCACGGGACTGTCCCGGGTCGCCGCCGGGCTCGGGTGCGGTCACGAGGTCACGGTAGCGCTCACCACCGACACCGTGGCCTCGTTCGGACCGAAGGCTCCGTCGGGGACCGTGTCCGATGGACACGGTCCCCCCGGAGCTGTTTGCGAGACCGAGAGCGGCTGGATGATCAACAGGCCCTCACGAGGCTCGCGGGGGTCCCTCCAGCCCCGTGAGGGTCCTCTCGTGCCGAACCCCGATCAGACCAGCTCGCGCAGCTCGCCGCGGCCCGCGGCCTCGGCGAGGCGGAACTTCTGCACCTTCTGCGTGGGCGTCATCGGGAACTCGTCGACGACGAACCAGCACGCCGGGATCTTGTGCGGGGAGAGCCGCTCGCGGCAGTGCGCGACCAGCTCGTCCCGGAGCCCGGCCGACGGCTCGCCGCGCAGCCGGACGACCGCCGCGACGATCTCGCCCGCCTGCTCGTCGGGCAGACCCACCACCGCGACCGCGGCGACGGCCGCGTGGGCGTCGAGGCAGTTCTCGATCTCCGGCGGGGCGATGTTCTCGCCCTTGCGGATGATCAGCTCCTTGAGGCGGCCGGTGAGCCGGAGGTAGCCGCGCTCGTCGAGGGCACCGAGGTCGCCGGTGTGGACGAAGCCGTCGGCGTCGACGGTGGCCGCGGTCGCCGCGTCGTCGTGCAGGTAGCCGATCATCTGCTGGTAGCCGCGGGCGCAGATCTCGCCGGGCTCGCCGAGCGGGACGACCTCTCCGGATGCCGGGTCGACGATCTTCACGTCCACGTGGGGGAGAGGCCGGCCGACGGTCTCGAGCTGATCGGCGTGGGCGTCGTCGGGCCGGGTCGCGGTGAGGACGGGTGCAAGCTCGGTCTGCCCGAAGAGGTTGATGACCGAGGCCCCGAAGACGTCCTCGGCGGCCTGGATCATCGTCGGGGAGACCGTGGCGGCCCCGCCCATCGCGACCTGCAGGGTCGGTGCGGGGGAGTCGGAGGCGCGCTGGGCCTCGAGGAGGGCCCCGAGGACCGCCGGCACGTAGAACAGCACCGACGCCTCCTCGCGGCGCAGGAGGTCGAGGACCGAGTTCGGCTCGAACTGCTCGACGAGCACCTCGGTGCCGCCCACGACGAGCGGCCCGAGCGTGCCGATCACGCAGGACGCCGTGTGGAACATCGGCAGCGGGTTGACGCAGACCGCCCCGGACGGTGCTCTCGCGGCCTCCATCGTCAGGTGCGCGACGTTGACCAGGGACCGGTGGCGCAACAGGACGCCCTTCGGGTTCCCGGTGGTGCCCGAGGTGTACTGCAGCATCACCGGCGCGGACGGGTCGGTCGGCTCGGCGGCGACCACCGCGTCGTCGGGCGCCTCCGCCCGCCAGCGCGACGTCTCGGCGAGGCTGACCCGTGTGAGTCCGGCGGCGTCCGCGACCTCGCGCGCCACCGCGCCCATGTCGTAGCCGCGGCTGGCGTCGGCGTGCAGGAGCACCGTCGCGCGGCAGTGCCCGAGGGCGTACTCGAGCTCCGGGCGGCGCAGCACCGGGTTGAGCGCCACGAGCACGACCCCCGCGAGCGCGGCGCCGTACTCGATGACGGGCCACTCGACGACGTTCGGCGCCCAGAGCGCGACCGGCTCCCCGGGGGCGGCGAGCCCGGCGAGCGCGGTCGCGACGCACCGTGCCTCCGCGAGCAGCTCCGCGCGTGTCAGGCGGACGGGCTCGCCGTCGCCGTGGCGGGTGCCCACCAGCGCGAGCCGCTCCGGGTCCTCGGCCGCGCGCCGGGCGAGCAGCGCGCCGACGGTCTCCTCCAACAGGGGCGGCGTCGTCGTACCGGGCAGGAAGGAGGTGGTCATCGTCGACTCCGTCTCAGTGGCTGGGTCAGGGCGAGCGGCGGAGCTCCCGGAAGGGGACGTCGCGGTCGGTCGCCGGCTCGCGGGGCAGCCCCAGGACGCGCTCGCCGAGCACGGTGCGCTGGATCTGCTCGGTGCCCCCGGCGATCGAGAGCGACGGGGCGTAGAGCTCGCCGTAGGCCCAGAGGTCGCCGTCGGGCTCGGCGGGGTCCCAGGCGACGGCGTCGGGCCCGGCGATCTCGTGGGCCAGTGCCGCGATCTGCTTCGCCAGCCGTCCGGCGGCGAGCTTCCCGATCGAGGCGAGGGAGCCGGGGTCGCGCCCCACCCGCACCTCGCGGGCGATCCGCCGCGCGAACAGGTCCACCTGCTGCTCGGCGACGTAGGCGTCGGCGACCCCGCGGCGGACGATCGGGTCGTCGGCGCGGCCGTGCCGCCGGGCGAGCTCGACCACCGCGGCGAGCGTGACGGGCGAGCCGATCGGGCTGTCGGCCAACGCCACGCGCTCGTTCGCCAGCATGAGGGTCGCGGCGCGCCAGCCGTCGTCGACCGCGCCGACGACGTCGTCGGGGCCCACCGCGACGTCGTCGAGGAAGACCTCGTTGAACTCCGCGTCGCCGGTGGCCTGCCGCAGCGGGCGGGTGGTGACCCCGGGCGCGGCCATGTCGACGACGAACATCGTGATGCCGCGGTGCTTGGGACGGTCGGGGTCGGTGCGGGCGAGCAGCAGGCCGCGGTCGCTGTGGTGGGCGTAGGTGGTCCAGACCTTCTGGCCCCGGAGCCGCCAGCCCTCGCCGTCGCGGACCGCGGAGGTCGAGAGCGCGGCGAGGTCGGAGCCCGCCCCGGGTTCGGAGAAGAGCTGGCACCAGATCTCGTCGGCCCGCAGCAGGGGCGGGAGGAGGCGCCGACGCTGCTCCTCGGAGCCGAGCGCGAGCAGCACCGGGCCGCACATGCCGATCCCGATGGTGAAGAGGGCGGAGAACGTCTCGAACCCGGCCGCCTCCTCGTCGAACACCTGCCGGTACTCCGGGCCGAGCCCGAGGCCGCCGTACTCCACCGGCCACGTGATCCCGACGAGGCCCGCGTCGGCCAGTGCGCGCTGATGGGCGCGGCCGGCCGCCACGTACTCGCCGGGCTGCCGCGACCGGCTCGGCGCACTCCCGGCGGGACACCCGGACGAGGCGAACCACGCGGCGCAGCGGCGGCGGAAGTCCTCGGGGCTCACGAGCGCTCCCCGGCGGTGGTCGGGACCAGCCCCGCGTGGGTGGCCAGCGCGTCGGCGTCGGCGCTGCCGCCGAACAGCACGGCGGAGGCGCGGGCGCGGCGGAAGTAGAGGTGCAGGTCGTGCTCCCAGGTGTAGCCGATGCCCCCGTGCACCCGGATCGCGTCGCCGGTGAGCTGGGTGAACGCCCGCGAGCAGGCGACCCGGGCCGTGCGGGCCACCGCGTCGAGGACGGACGGGGGCGTCGCCGGGTCGGCGGCCAGCGCGACGGCGTGCTGCTGGGCGGAGCGGGCCAGCTCGAGCTCGATCAGCATGTCGGCCAGCAGGTGCTTGACGGCCTGGAACGACCCGATCGGCCGGCCGAACTGCACCCGCTCCCTCGCGTAGCCGGTCGAGAGCTCCAGCACCCGCTCGGCGCCGCCGATCTGCTCGCAGGCCACGAGCACGGCCGCGAGCGAGGCGATCCGGTCGGCCGCGCCGGTGGAGAGATCCAGGCGCCGTGCGGGGACGTCGTGGAGGTCGAGGTGGGCCTGGCCGCGGGTGAGGTCCATGGTCGTCAGCGGCGTGCGCCGGACCCGGTCGTCGGTCAGGTCGACGACGAGGCCGTCGCCGACGAGGACCAGCAGGTCGGCGGAGTCGCCGTCCGGGACGTGACGAGCAGCCCCGTCGACGAGGCAGCCCAGGTGCACCGTCGCCCGGCGGTCGCCGCGGGCCAGGGCGGGCAGCGCGCCGTCGCGCCCGGCCTCCAGGGCGAGGCCGGCCACGACGGTCGTCAGGAAGGGGGAGGGGAGGTTGGCGCGCCCGATCTCCTCGAGCACCACGGCGAGCTCGACGATGCCGTAGCCGACGCCGCCGTCCTCCTCGGCGATCGCGAGGGCGGGGAGGTCGAGGTCGACCATCCGCCGCCACAGCGCCTCGTCGTACCCGCCGGCCTCGATCGTCGCCCGGACGCCTGCCTTCTCGACCAGGGCCCGTACCGAGGCCCGGAGTTCGTCGTGCTCCTGCGCGTAGACCACGGCCGCCCCTCCCGACGGCTCTGAATCTACATTAGAAACAGGAGCAGGTCACGGGGTCAGTCGGGAGCGGTGGTCGACTCGTCGACCTCGCCCTGGTCCTCCGGGTCGAGGTCGACGTCGAACACCGCGCCCGACTCGGGCTCCGGCTGCTCCTCGCCGGGCGGGGTGTCGTTGGCGTACCCGCTGTCGAGGCGGTGGTCGGGCCCGCCGAGCACGCGCTCCTCGAGGGCGTCGACCGCGGCCTCGGGGTGGTGGCGGGCGCGGTCGGGGTCCAACGCGTCGTTCTCGGTGCTCACGGGGTGGCGCTCCTGGGGGTCATGCGGCGTGGTGCCGCCGGGTCTGGGGCTGGGGCTGGGTCAACAGCGTCCGCAGTTCGGCGATGAACCGGTCGGGCTGCTCGACGTGGGGCAGGTGGCCGCAGGCGGGGAACATCGCCAGGCGGGCCCGGGGGAGCCTGCCGGTCGCCGCGCGGGCGTGGTGGGCGGGCAGGACGAGGTCCCACGCCCCCCAGACGACGAGGCTCGGCATCGTCAGGGTGTGGAGCTCGCCGAGCAGGACCTCGCGCTGACCGGCCACGTTGAACAGGGCCCGGGAGAGCGCGGTGGACGCCTCGAGCTGCCCGGGGCGACGACCCATGGCGTGGGCCTCGCGGAGGAAGCCGGCGGGGGCGCGCCACGGGCGGGCGAACAGCATCGCCATCGAGAGCACCGTGCGCTGCACGTGTCCACCGGGCAGACGGCTGAGCTGGATGGCCCACTCGCCCACGCCCGGGAGCGTCCCCAAGGCGATCAGCGGGTTGACCTCCCGCCCGAGCCCGGCCGCGGCGACGAGCGTGAGGGTCCGCACCCGCGACGGGTCGGTCAGGGCCAGGTGGAGGGCCACCGCGCCGCCCATGGAGTGCCCGACCAGGTCGACGTCCCCGATGCCGAGGGCGTCGAGGAAGCCACCGACCGAGCGGGCCAGGTCGCGGGTGGCGGCGTACCCGTCGACCGGGACCTGGGTCCGCTCGTGGCCGGGCAGGGTCACGGCGATCACGCGACGGTCCTCGGCGAGCGCCGGCATGACACGGCGCCAGGTGGTGGCGTCCTGCTCGTGCCCGTGCAGCAGCACGAGCACCGGACCGCTGCCGGCCTCGACGTAGCCGACGTCCTCGCCGTCCACCCTCACCCGGCGCTCGGGCAGGACGGGCCGGGCGGACCGCTGACGGGGTACGAGTGCGCTCACGATCGACATCGGGTGGCCCCCTGAGGCTCCGGGAAAGCGGTGAAGGAGTCCTCGAGGGCTGGGACGGCTCCGCGGGGGTTGTTACCCCGTCCCGCGCCCGGGGAAGCGCGACCGTGCGGTGACCTCGGCCCCGTGCCGTCCCCGCAGGGCCTCGAAGCCCCGGACCCAGCGCCGCTGCCACGGCGTCTGCACGGCGCGGTGGTGGAAGTGCTTCCGGGTCCAGCCGACCGCGTGACTGGCGGGCAGGCCGTCGAGGATCGCCAGGCACGCGACGACGGTCCCCGTGCGTCCCTTCCCGGCCCGGCAGGCGGTCTCGACGTACTCGCCGTCGCGGGCCCGGGCGTGGAGGTCCTCGATGGCGCGCACGGCGACGAGCGGGTCGCGGGGCAGCCCGAAGTCGGGCCACTCGAGCCGGTCGTGCTCCCAGGCGGGGTGGTAGTCGACGCCGAGGTAGAGCCCGAAGTCGGGCTCCCGGCCCGCGGGCACCCGGTACTGGACGCCGCGTCCCCGCACGACGGTGCGACCGGGCAGCACGAGGCCGCCGCGCCAGTCGTCGGGGGACTCGCTGCGAGGGGACATGCGCCCCATCCTCCCCGGCGGAGGAAGTGCGCCGTCGCACGGTCGGTCCGGGGAAAGGTGGGTATCCGAGGTTATGACGCGCTTCGAAAGAACTCCTGGCGATCACCGGTGACGGCGGGTAGTTCCGCACTGCACACCGAGGGCCCCCGCTGCGTGTGCTCGCCCGAGACCGGCGCGGACGACCGGCTCGGCGTGCGGGCGCGGATGGGTGCGGAGCCGTCGGCGGTACGGACGCTGCGCCGTCGGGTGCGGAGTTGGCTCGAGGAGATCGGCGCCGACGAGGAGGCCGCGGAGTCGATCCTGCTGGTCGTCGACGAGGCCGTCACCAACGCCGTGGAGCACGCCTGTCCCGGGAAGAAGTGCGACGTGGAGCTCGTCGTCGGCTCGCGGGCCTGCGGACGCGGGCTCGCCGTGATGGTGGCCGACACCGGCGAGTGGCAGCCGCCCGGCGACCCCGGGTTCCGCGGCCGCGGCCTCGGGATGATCCGGCGGATCGCCGAGCGCAGCGCCATCGAGACGAGCTACGAGGGCACCACCGTGCGCATGTGCTGGGCCGAGCCCGCGGTCCCCGGCGTGCACTGAGTCATCTCGTCCCCGCTACATGAAGTTGCGGGTGTGCAGCGCGGACAGCTCGGCGGCCTCGTCGGGCGGGAACCCGAGGCGGGCGAGGCGTTGACGGCGCCCGTCGTCCATGGCGTGGTGGAGGTCCTGGACGGCGTCGTACCCCCGGGCGACGGCCTCGGGCGTCCAGTCGCCCGCGGCCAGCACGACGAGGGCGTCGAAGACGTCGGCGTTGAGCCCCGCGGTGTCGACCAGGGCGTCGTGCCGGCGCTCGATCGCGGCCCGCAGCTTGCCGGGCAGGGTCGGGTCGCGGTGGGACTGGTGCTCGAGGTGGGCGACGCCGAACGCGACGTGGCGGGCCTCGTCGATCCGGGCGAGGTGGGTGATCCGCGCGGTGACGGGGTCGGGCGCGTGGCGCTCGAGGAAGGCCAGCAGGGCGAGGAAGCTGCCCTCCCCGAGCACCGAGAGCAGGAACGTCGCCAGCGAGAAGTCCGGCTCGGCGAGCAGCGTCGCGAGCGAGGACCGGCCTCCGGCGGAGGAGGTGCCCATCTCGGTGCCGTGCAGCAGGGCGCGGCGGGTGAACACCTCCATGTGCCGGGCCTCGTCCGCGGCCTGGACGGCGAGGAGCTGCTGGACCTCCCGGAAGTGCGGGTGGACGCGGGCGAGCAGCCCGGCCGGCACGACGATCGCGGCCTGCTCGTTCTCGACGAGGTAGGTCATCACCTGGACGACGGCTGCCTCCACGTCGGGCGGCACGGGCACCTCGGGTCGGGCGTCCCAGTCGACGGCCGTCGCCGGGTCCCACTGGGCGGCGGCCGCGTGGGCGTAGAGCCGCGGCGCGAGGTCGGCCCACACCACGTCGCGGTCGTCGAGGTCGAACCGTCCCACCGGGCCGCCCGCCTCCACGAGGGCACCGCGCGCAGCGAGGCCCCACCGGGCCGGTGGCCGGGCGACGATGCCGTCGACCCCCGGGCCGCCCGCCCGCTCGGCCCCCGCCCACCGGTCGGTGTCGGCCGACCCGCGGACGAGCTCGAACACCGCGCTGCGGTCGGGACTCGTCGTGAAGCGGTGTCCCCGCCTCCGAGCCCAGGCCCGCAGGTGGACCCCGAGGGCCGGGTCCCCGCCGGTCACCACCACCCGGCCGCCGACCGGCACCGCGCGCAGGGCCCGGTCCACCAGGAGGTGGGCGCCCCGCTCGAACCCCAGGAACCCGAGGTCGAGCGGAGCGGACCCTGTCACGGTGCGTACTCCGCGGCGGTGACCGCGCCGTCCGCGTCGTAGAACCCGACCTCGTCGACCGCCCGGGTCAGCGGGCCGAAGCCGCTGGTGCGGCCGGGCACCCACTGCGTGAGGCCCTCGAGGTCGAGCAGCGGCCGGACCTCCGGGTCGGCGTAGGACATCGACTCCAACAGCCGGACGAACTCGGCGGCCTCCGCGGCGGGCGCGGTGTCGACGACCGCCATCGTGCAGTGGTCGTAGACCGGGGTCTGCGCCAGCACGCGGGTCGACCCGGCGGGCAGTGTGCCCTCCTGCCCGAAGAGCAGGTGGTTCCCGTCGATCATGCACGCGGCGTCGACCTCGCCGGCCACCAGCGCCCGCGCCGCGTCGCGCTCCCCGCCGACGTGGTCGCCGTGCAGGCCGACGCCGACGTCGAAGCGCTGCACCCGCAGGTCGGTCAGCCCCTCGCCGCGCAGGAACGACAGCGGGATCAGCGTCGACTGCGGGGAGTCGACCGCGCCCACCGCGACCGTCGACCCGGCGAGGTCGGCCACCGACCGGGCGGGGGAGTCGGCGCGGACCACCACCACCGAGGTCAGGTCCTGGTCGGTGTCCCGCATGACCGCGGAGGTGACCCGGCGACCGCGGGCGGCCGCCAGCCGCTCGCTCCGGATCCACGCCAGCGGCGAGTTCCAGGCGGCGTGGACGTTGCCGGCGACGAGGTCCTCGACCTGGCTCTCGTAGTTCGAGTAGAGGACGTAGTCGAAGTCGAGGCCCTGGGCGCGCAGCCAGCGGCGGAACCCGTCCCAGATCGTGACGACCTTGGGGTCGTAGGCGACCCCGCCCATCCGCAGCGTGGTCATCAGGCACCCCCGAACAGCGGCAGGCCCAGGGTGGCCCGGCCGACGAAGTCGTTCAGCGCCTCGGTGGTCGGCGCCATGACCCGGGCGGCCATGGCGTCGCGGTAGCGCCGTTCGATCCCGAGCTCCTTGCGGAACGCGGCGCCCCCGCACAGGCGCATCACCCCGTCGGCGACGTCGGAGGCGGCCTCCGCGGACACCGTCTTGACCTGCAGCACCCGCAGGGTCGCGTCGGGCCGGCCCGACCCCAGCGCCGCGAGCGTGTCGGCGAGGAACGCGCGCGTGGTGTCGACCTTCGTGCGCAGCGCGGCGAAGGCGAGCCGGGTCGGCGCCTGCTCGGCCAGCGTCTGGCCCAGGTGGTCGAGCCGGGCGGTCGTCAGGTGGGTCGCGGCCTCGTCGATCAGCGCCTCCATCAGCCCCAGCGACACGGCGGCGTTCCCGACGAGGAAGGTCGGCAGGGCGGTGCCGAGGGCGACGTCGAGGCCCGCGCCGTCGTCCGCGAGCCGGGCCGAGGCGGGCACCACCGCCCCGTCGGCGCTCATCGGTGACGAGCCGTTCCCGCGCAGGCCGAACCCGTCGAACGAGCCGGCCACCGCGATCCCCGGGGTCGCGCCGGGCACCAGCCACAGCGTCATCGGGCCCTCGGCCGACACCGGGCGGCTCGACCAGACGTAGCTGTCGGCCTCCCCGGCGGAGGTGACCCAGCTCTTCGCCGCGTCGAGGCGGACACCGTCGTCGACGGCGGTCGCGGTGCTCACGGGCGCCCAGAAGTGGCTGCGGGAGCCGCGCTCGGAGAAGGCCAGGGTCGAGAGGTGCGTGCCGCCGGCGATCTCGCGCCGGACGTCGTCGGGACCGTGCGGTTCGATCACCGACACCGCGGCGAAGTGCATCAGCGTCACCATCGCCGTCGAGGCGTCGGTGCGGGCGATGGTCTCGAGGACGGCGGCGACGTCGGCGAGCGACCCGCCCGCCCCGCCGACCTCGGGGGCGCTGAGCAGGCCGAGCACGCCGGCGCCGGCGAGGGCCTCGACGTCGGCGCGGGGGTAGGTGCCGGTGCGGTCGACCTCGGCGGCGGCGGGGGCGACGGTCTGCTCGACGACGGCGGTGGCCGCGTCGAGCACCTCGGAGGTCGTGGGCGCAGCAGTGAGGGACAAGGGGACTCCTCGTGAACGCGGGTGACGATCACGGCGGAGCCCGGGCCGCACCCGCTACCGGGGTGCCGCCGGCCGCCGTGACCGGGAGGACGCCGCCCGACCGGGCGGCACGACGACTGCTCAACGGCGGTGGAGCACGGCGTCCTCCTCCCCGTGGCCGGCGCGGCCCGCGGTCCGGGGCCGCGCCCATCCTGTGGCCACGACCGGATCAGGACAAGGCGAGGCCCGAGCTCACGGCGGGGTGACGGCCACGTCCAGGAGGCGGCAGGCGAGCCGGTGCAGCCGGGCCACGGCCGCCTCGGGGTCGGGATCGGGTGCGGTGAGGTGGCTCAGCGTGGCCCGCACGAGGATGTCGACGGCGTCGTCGAGCTGGGCGGCCGGCAGGCGCGGGCGGCGTGTCCGGATGTGCGTCGTGAGCAGCAGCCGCGCCCGCGCGATGATCGGGGCGCTGCCCGTGGTCAGCAGTGGGAGCAGGGTGACGTCGCCGTGCTCGGCGTCGAGGACCGCCGCGAGGAACGGGTGCCCCTCGCGCGCCCCGACGGCGACCCGGAGGGCGGCGAACAGCCCGGCCTCGAGGTTCGGGGCCCCGGCCAGGGCCTCGCCGACCCGGGCGATGAGGCGGTCCGCCTCGTGGGCGACGAGCGCGCTCGCCACCCCGTCCTTGTCGCCGAAGACGCGGGCGAGCGCGGAGCGGGAGATGCCCGAGACCCGGGCGAGATCGGCGATCCGCACCCGCTGCCAGCCGTGCTCGGCCGCTGCCGCGGAGGCGGTCTCGAGGACCCGGGAGCGCAGGAGCTCCCGGTACTGCTGGTGCAGCCCGGACGCCCCGCTCACTGGTGGGGTCCGGACGGGTCGGATCGGGCTCTGGCGGGTGGTGCGAGGTGGCGAGGTCATCGCCGGGCTCCCGTCATCGACGACGTCGGGCGCGTTCACTTCCACCGCGTGTATCGGGTGTGAAGCGCTTGCCGTTACCGAACCGCGACAAAGTGGTCCGGACCTGCGACGACGCCGGTCAGGCGTCCGGCTCCTCGACGAGCACCGCCCCGAGACCGCACGCCCGGACGACCCGGTGCACGGCCCGGGAGAACCGGGTGAGGACGACGGTGTGCCCGGCCGCGGCGGCGCGCTCGCGGGCCCGCAGCAGCACGGCGAGCCCGGCCACCGAGCAGAAGCCCAGGCCCGACAGGTCGAGGGCGACGACCGTCGGCGGGGCGACGCCCAGCTCGGCGTCGAGCCCGGCGGCCAGGCGGGGGGCCGTCAGGCCGTCGAGCTCGCCGGCCACGACCACGCGGACGACGCCGGGTCGCGGGTGCGCCACGTCGACCTGCAGGTCGTCGGGAAGGGGGATCTCGCCCAGCGTCACGCGGATCCTCCGCCTCCCGGGTCGTCGCACCATCGCCGTGGGACGCCGGGCCGCCGCCGATCCTCACGGGCGGCCCGCGTGACGTCGGTCATCCGCCGGACGGGTCCCGCGGCCGGTCGTCGGGTACGCCCGGGCGATGCCCCCGACGTCTCAGGAGTCCCGATGACCGAGCCCGACGCCACCACCGTCACCGTGGCGGCCAGCAGCATCCCGGGCGAGTTCCTCGTGCCCGACCTCGTGGAGCGCTTCGCCGCCGAGCAGCCCGAGTTCACGGTGACCACCGAGGTCACCGACTCCGCGGGGGTGTTCGCCGCCCTGCGCGACGGGCGCGCCGACGTCGGCCTCGCGGGCGCCGAGCCCGACGACGACGACCTCGTCGCCGAGGTGGTGGCCGCCGACGAGATCGTCCTCGCCGTGCCTCGGGGGCACGCCCTCGACGGCACGGGGCCGGTGAGTGTCGCGCAGCTCGCCGCGACGCCGCTGGTGGAGCGCGAGGAGGGCTCGGGCACGCGCCGCTCCTTCACCGACGCCCTCGCGAGCCGCGGCACCCCGCTGATCACCGACCAGCAGTGGACGATCCGCGACACCAACGAGGGCCTCATCGAGGCCGTCGCCGCCGGCGAGGGCGTCGGGGTCGTCAGTTCCTGGGCGCTCCGGAGCCACGGCCGCGACGACGTCCGGGAGGTCCGCGTCGAGGGCGATCCGGTCGAGCGCTGCCTCTACCTCGTCCTGCGCCGCGACGACGACCTCCCCGCCGCCGCGACCACGTTCGTCGCCCTGGCGCGGGAGGCGACCGGGGCCTGAGGACTCCCGTCGGGCGCGGTCGTGCGGGATCGTGGCTCCGTGCCGGACGACGTGCGGATGGAGCCCGCGGCGACCACCAAGTGGCAGCCGGCGCCGGAGCGGCTGGCCCCGCCCACCACCGGGGTCGACGACCTCTACGTCATCGGCCACCTCGGGATCGCCCGCGTCCCCGGGCACTCGTGGCGGCTGCGGGTGCATGGGCGCGAGTTCACGCTCGACGAGCTCCGGGCCCTGCCGGGCACCGAGGTCCAGGCCGTCCTGGAGTGCTTCGGCAACCCGCTGCGTCCCGACGAACCCGTGCGCCGGGCCGGGAACGTCGTGTGGCGCGGGGTGCCGGTCGCGACCGTCCTCGACCTGGCCGACGCCCCGGAGGGGCCGCTCCTGTGGGCCGAGGGCGCCGATTCCGGCGTCTTCGACGGCACCCCCTGCTCCGAGTACCTCAAGGACCTGCCGCTCGACGTCGTCCGCGACCGCGGGGTGCTCGCGTACGAGTGCAACGGCGAGCCCCTGACCGCCGAGCACGGCTTCCCCGTGCGGCTCTTCGTGCCCGGCTACTTCGGGACGAACAACGTGAAGTGGCTCCGCTCGCTCACCGTCGCCGACCGCCGCCCCGAGCACCTGTTCACGACGACGCTCTACCAGCGCGTCCCGCCCGGCGGCGGCGACCCGGAGCCGGTCCGGGACCTCGACGTCACCAGCCTCGTCACCGACGTGCACCGCGAGGGCGCGACGGTGCGGGTGACCGGCTGGGCGTGGGGCTCGGCGCCGGTGGTGGGGGTCGAGGTCGGTCTGGGCGGTCGGTGGGCGGAGGCCGCGCTGTCGGCCCCGGTCGGCGGGCCCCACGGCTGGCGGGGGTTCACGACGACCGTCGTGCCCGGGCCGGGCGAGGACGTCGTCGTCGTGCGGGCCCGGGACGACGCCGGTCGTCGGCAGCCGCTGGAGGGCGTGCGCAACGCGTGCCACGCGGTGCCGGTGCCGCTCTAGACTCGGTGACCATGATCCTGGTGGCCTCGGCGTTCGTCTGGTCGCACTACCCGGGCCTGCGCGCCGGGCGGGTCTACGCCGGCAAGTCCGACATCACGCGGCACCCCACCGGCGAGACGCACGTCGTCGACGGCCCCGACGCCGCCGAGACCCGCTGCGGCCTGCCCCGCGCCGGGTTCACCCACGAGTTCCCCGCCGGCACCGCGCCCGACAAGCGCGCGGAGTTCTGCCCCACCTGCAGCCCCGCGTGACGTCCCGCAGCACCCGCGGCCAGCTCGCGATCCCGGGCGGCCGCTTCGCGATGGGCGATCACTTCGGCGAGGGCTACGCCGCCGACGGCGAGCACCTGGTGCACGACGTCCGGCTCTCGCCCTTCCACCTCGACGCCACCGCGGTCACCAACGCGGCGTTCGCGACGTTCGTCAAGGCCACCGGGTACGTCACCGACGCCGAGCGGTGGGGCTCGTCGGCCGTGTTCCACCTGGCCTTCCACGGGGATCGCGCCGACGTCCTGACGAGCGTCGAGGGCGCCGGCTGGTGGCTCGGGGTGCGCGACGCGTGCTGGCGCCGCCCGGAGGGCCCGGGGTCGGGGGTGGGCGACCGCGCCAACCACCCGGTGGTCCACGTGTCGTGGAACGACGCGCAGGCCTACGCCGCCTGGGCCGGGAAGCGTCTGCCCACCGAGGCCGAGTGGGAGTACGCCGCCCGCGGCGGGCTCGAGGGCGCCCGGTTCCCGTGGGGCGACGAGCTGCGCCCGGGCGGGCGCTGGCCGCTGAACATCTGGCAGGGCCGCTTCCCCACGCGGAACACCCTCGAGGACGGGTTCCTGACGACCGCCCCGGTCAAGTCGTTCCGGCCCAACGGCCACGGGCTCTGGCAGATGGTCGGCAACGTCTGGGAGTGGTGTTCCGACCGGTTCGACCCGGAGGCCTACCGGCACGCGGCGCCGGTCGACCCCACCGGCCCCACGGAGGGCCACGCCCACGTGATGCGCGGCGGGTCGTACCTGTGCCACGAGTCGTACTGCTACCGCTACCGGGTGGCGGCGCGGTCGTCGAACACCCCCGACTCCAGCTCGGGCAACCTCGGCTTCCGGTGCGCGAGCTGAGCCGGCCGACCTACTGCGCCGCCATGATGCGGCGGTAGCGCCCGCCGTCGTCGGGACCGTCCTCGGACTCCCAGAGGTCGATCCGCACCGTGTGCACGGTGCCCGTGAACTCGTTGCCGACCGCGGGGTAGTCCTCGCTCACCGGGGTCCCGAGGTCGACGCCCACGTCGAGGGTCTCGTCGAACGAGAAGTAGTACGCCACCGTCGCGTCGACCGTGCCGTGCGCGACCTTGACGCCGTCGACCGAGAGCACGGCCTCCCCGCCCCGGCCGAACCCGCCGCCGTCGTAGCAGAAGTCCATGCGGATCTCGTGACGCCCGGGCGTCATCGGCTCCTCGGCGCGCAGCGTGTGCACGGTGATCCCGAAGTAGTTGTAGACGTAGCAGGCGCGGCCCCCGACGCAGTAGAGCGCCCAGCCCCCGAAGCGCCCGCCCTGCGCGACGACGACGCCGTCGGCGTCGGCGGTGTCGAGCCCCCCGACCTCGACGTCGGCCACCACCGAGTGCGAGGTGTTCTTGACGTTCGGCGTCGTCTCCTCGGTCAGTCGCCGGGTCCGGCCGTGGTACGTGATCGACCGGCGGTCGCCGAGCAGGTCGAGCCGGCCCGCGAGCCGCGGGTTCTCCCGCTCGGTCACGCGGTCGTCGAGCGGGAACACCTGGTACTTCGAGGCCTCGATGAGGAACAGCTCCTGCAGCGCCGCGAGCCGCTCCGGGTGCTCCGCCGCCACGTCGTGGGCCTGGCTGAAGTCGGTGCGGATGTCGTAGAGCTCCCAGACGTCGTCGCGGAACGAGCGCGGGCCCGTCGGCACCATGTCCCAGGGGACGCCGTGGCGGGTCACCGCGGTCCAGCCCTCGTGGTAGATGCCGCGGTTGCCGCACATCTCGAAGTACTGGGTCCGGCGGCGGTCCGGGGCGGCCGGCGCGGTGAACGTCTCGCGCATGCTCACGCCCTCGATGGGCTTCTGGGCGACGCCGTCGACCGAGCCCGGCTGGGGGATCCCGGCGCAGTCGAGGATCGTCGGGAGCACGTCGATGACGTGGTGGAACTGGTCGCGCAGCCCGCCGCGGTCGGTGATGCCCCGCGGCCAGTGCACGACGAGGCCGTCACGGGTGCCGCCGAAGTGGGAGGCCACCTGCTTGGTCCACTGGAACGGGGTGTTCATCGCGAGCGCCCAGCCGACGGGGGCGATGGGGTAGCTCGCGGGCCCGCCCAGCTCGTCGATCCGCCCGATCATCTCCGCGGGGTCGTCGACGATGCCGTGGCCCAGGCGGTGCTCGACGAGGGTGCCCTCGATGCCGCCCTCGCCGGAGGCGCCGTTGTCGCCGAGCAGGTAGACGAACACCGTGTCGTCGAGCTCCCCGAGCTCCTCCAGCGCGGTGACGAAGCGCCCCAGCTGGGTGTCCGCGTGCTCGGTGAAGCCCGCGAAGGTCTCCATGAACCGCGCCCCGAGCGCGCGCTGGTCGTCGCCGAGCTCGTCCCAGTGCGGCACGCCCTCGGCCCACGGCGCCAGCTCGGCGTCCGGCGGGACGACGCCCATCTCCTTCTGCCGGGCCAGCGTCCGCTCGCGCTCGGCGTCCCAGCCCTCGTCGAAGCGGCCGCGGTAGCGCTCGGGCCACTCCGGCTCGACGTGCAGCGGCGCGTGCGACGCCCCGAAGGCGAGGTAGGTGAAGAACGGCCGGTCGGGCGTCATGGTCCGCTGGGTGCGCACCCAGTCCACGGCGTGGTCGACGAGGTCCTCGGAGAGGTGGTAGCCGGGCTTCCGCGGCGGGTCGATCGGGGTGGTGCCCTCGTAGAGGAGGGGCGACCAGTGGTTCATCTCGGCGCCCATGAAGCCGTAGAAGTGGTCGAAGCCCTCGCCGGTGGGCCAGCGGTCGAACGGCCCGACCGGGCTGATCTCCGACGGCGGGGTCTGGTGCCACTTGCCGAACGCGGCCGTCGAGTACCCGTTGGCCTGCAGGGTCCGGGCCATCGTGGCCGCGCTGCGGGGCCGGTAGCCGGTGTAGCCGGGCGCTGAGGTCGCCATCTCGGTGGTGCCGCCCATGCCGACCGAGTGGTGGTTGCGGCCGGTCATCAGCGCCTGGCGGGTGGGGGAGCACAGGGCCGTGACGTGGAAGCGGGTGTAGCGCAGCCCGTCGGCGGCCAGCCGGTCGGCCGTCGGCATCCGGCACGGACCGCCGAACGCGCTGGAGCTGCCGAAGCCGAGGTCGTCGAGGACGACGACCACCACGTTCGGCGCGGCGTCGGGGGCGGCGGTGGGCCGGACCGGCTCGAACGCCCCGATCTGCTCGTCGATCCCGAGGGCGGTGACCACCCCGGCGGGCACCTCCGGCTCGGGCAGCACGTGTCGGCCCCCGCTGAACCTGCTCATCCCTGCGCCCGCGTCCCTTCGGTCGATCACGGCATGCCGTTCGGCCACCGGGACCAGGGTGGTTCTTGAGCACTGTTCAGAACCAGCGGACGTTTACGCACACGGGTGTGAAGATGAACCGCATGGAGCTGTCGCTGCGACGTCTGCGGACCCTACGGGAGGTCGCCCGCGAGGGAGGCGTGAACGCCGCCGCGGCCACCCTGCACTTCTCGCCCTCGGCCGTGTCCCAGCAGCTCGAGGCCCTGGGCACCGAGGTGGGAGCGCCGGTGATCGAGCGCGTGGGGCGCGGCGTGCGGCTCACCGAGGTCGGGCGGGTCCTGATCGAGCACGCCGAGGTGCTGCTCGCCGCCGAGCAGCGCGCGTGCGCCGCGGTCGAGGAGGCCCGCCAGAGCCTGTCCGCGCGGCTCACGGTCGGGGTGTTCGCGGCCGCCGGGGCCGGGCTGCTGCCGGCCGTGATCGCCGACCTCGCGGCCCGCCACCCCGGGATCACCCTCGAGAGCACCGAGTCCGACGGCGAGGACGTCGTGGCCGACCTGCGCCACGGCCACCTCGACCTGGCGCTGCTGCTCGACTACCCCGACGCCCCCGAGCCCTGGAAGTCCGACCTGGCCGTCGTCCCGCTGGGGCAGGACCAGATCCACCTCGCCGCGCCCGCGGACTCGTCGTACGGGCCGCGGACCGAGCTGGCCGCGCTCGCCGACGAGGGCTGGATCCTCTCGGGGCCCGACACCTACTGGGGCCGGGCGGTCCGCACGGCGTGCCGCCGGGTGGGCTTCGAGCCGCACGTCCGGCACCGCGTCGACAGCTCGGCCACCGCCCTCGCGATGGTCGCGGCCGGGCTCGGCGTGACCCTCGTCAGCGACCTGGGCCGCGTGTTCTGCCCGGCCGACGGGGTGGCCGTCGTGCCGCTCGCGCGGCCGCTCACCCGCACGATCCTGCTCGCCCACCTCCCGCACACCGGCGAGCGCCCGACCGCGCGGGCCGTCCTGGACGCCTTCGTCCGGGCCGCCCCGGCGCAGGGGCTCGTCCCGGCCTGACGACGCTGGACGGTCGCGGCCCCGTCGGGCACGCTGCCGTCGTGACCGAACGGGACGAACCGGACCCCGCACCCGCGCCCGACGACGGCGTGGTCGCCGCCGTCCTCGACGCGGGCACGACGGACGCGGGCACCACGGTCGCGGTGGCCGGGAGCGTGGGGACGAACAGCAGTGTCGGCGTGGTCCGCAGCGTCGCCACCGGTGGCAGCGTCGCCGTGGCCGGGAGTGTCGCGACGGCCGGCAGCGTCGCCGTCGCCGGCAGCGTGGCGACCTCGGGCAGCGTCGCCGTCGCCGGGAGCGTGGCCACCGCCGGCAGCGTCGGGATCGTGGGCAGCGTGCTCACCGTCTTCGGCGTCGGGCTCCGCCGCTGCCTCGGCACCCTGGCGTGCGCGAACTGCATCCGGTGCGTGGGGTGCATCGCCTGCGCGGACTGCGTCGACTGTGTCGGCTGCATCGGGTGCGTCGGTCTGCGCGGCGCGGTGGGGCAGCGGGGCGTGCACGCCTGACCCTCCTCGCCCGCCCGGGTGCTCCGACGGTTCGGTCGCGACGAGGGGCCTGCTCCGGCCTCGTTGCGTGGCGCACACGGCGGGCCGACGTCGTGCGGGCCCACCACCGTGTTGTGGGGCGCAACGGGCCCACGGCGCGCCGCCAACTCGGCCGGCCGTGTGCGGGGCGCAACGGGCGCACGGCGGGTCGCCGACCCGGGCCCGGCGGTGGTGGACCTCCGGACCGGCGACCGGGACCCTGGAGGCCGTCGGGCCCGTGGGCGGGAGGAGGACCGGGTGGACGTGAAGCGGGACCTCCGACTGGGCGGGCGCCTGGCGGCGATGCACGCGGGCGGGCGGCTGCTCGCGCTGGCCGGCGACCCGGTCCTGCGGCTGATGTACCGGCCGTGGGCCGACGACCCGCACCGCCTCCACCACCGGCTGCGGGAGGGCCCGCAGCCGTACGCGAGCCGCAGCGGGGTGATGGTGGTGGCCACGGCCGACGCGTGCGCCCGGGTGGTGCGCGACCGTCGGTTCGGGGTCCGCACCCGGGCGGGCGGCACGCCGGGGGGAGCGGTCGACGGGGGCCGGGACCCGCTGCTCGAGCCCGTCGACCTCTCGGTGCTGGGCCTCGACCCGCCGGAGCACACCCGGCTGCGGCGCCTCGTGGCCCCGGCCTTCACCCCGGCGAGGATCGCGGCCCGCGAGGACCTGGCCGTGCGGGTGGCCGAGCGCCTCGTGGACGCCGCCGCCCGACAGGGCCGCTTCGACCTCGTCGCCGCCGTCGCGGTGCCCCTGCCGGTCGCGATCATCGCCGACATCCTCGGGGTGCCCGACGCGGACGCGGACGCCTTCGCCCACTGGGGCCGGGCGGTCGGGGCCGGCCTCGGCGGGGTCCGGTCCCTGCGCGCGCTGCACCGTCTCGACCGCGCGGTCGTCGAGCTGCGGGCCCTCATGGCGGACCTGCTGGCGCACCGGCGGAGTCCCGACGGCACCGTCCTCGACGTGCTCGCCGCCGGGGACGCCTCCCGGGACGAGGCGGTCAGCCTGGCGGTGCTCCTGCTGCTCGCGGGGTTCGAGACCACGAGCGGACTGATCGGGAACGGGATCGCCGCGATGCTGGGTCACGGCGACCCGTGGCGGCAGCTGGTGGACGACCCGGCGTCGGTGGCCGCGGGCGTCGTCGAGGAGACCCTGCGGTACGACCCTCCCGTCCAGTTCACGGCCCGGGTGCCGCACGTCGAGGTCGAGGTCGGCACCCGGACCCTGGCGCCGGACACCACCGTGCTCGCGATGCTGGGGGCGGCCGGACGCGACCCCGCCGTCCACGCCGACCCCGACACGTTCGACCCGCGCCGGGCGACCGCGGGGGAGCACCTCGCGTTCTCCGGCGGCGTCCACTACTGCCTCGGGGCGCCCCTGGCCCGCCTGGAGGCGCGGGCCGCCTTCGCCGCCCTGGCCACCCGGATACCCCGGCTCCGGCTGCTCCCGGGAGCCCGACGACGACGGTCCCTGCTGCTGAGCGAGTACGAGCGACTCCCGCTCGCCACCGGGTGACCGCGCGCCGTCCCCCGTTCGGGCCGTAGCGGCCGGCCACGCCGCGCGGATACTCGTCGAGGTGGAGTTCGTCCGGACGTTCGCGCAGGTCGGAGCGGGTGACGTCGCGCTCGCCGGTGGCAAGGGCGCCAACCTCGGCGAGCTGGTGGCGGCCGGGCTCCCGGTGCCGCCGGGGGTGGTGCTGACCACCGACGCGTACGCGGCGTTCGTGGCGGCCGCCGGCCTCGACGTCACCGCGCTCGCCGAGCAGGGTGACGAGGCGATCCACGCCGCGTTCCTCGCCGCACCGGTCCCAGACGCGGTCGCCGCGGAGGTCCGCGCCGCCTACGCCGAGCTGGGCGCGCCGCCGGTCGCGGTGCGCTCGTCGGCCACCGCCGAGGACCTCGCCGACGCCAGCTTCGCCGGCCAGCAGGAGACCTACCTCGACGTGCGGGGCGCCGACGCGCTGCTCGACGCGGTCGTCCGGTGCTGGGCCTCGCTGTGGACCGCGCGGGCCGTCGACTACCGCGACCGGCAGGGGATCGCGCCCGCGGACGTGCGGCTCGCGGTGGTGATCCAGACGATGGTCGACGCGGAGGCGTCCGGGGTCCTGTTCACCGCCGACCCGACGACGGGCCGCCGCGACCGGATCGTCGTGAGCGCCGCCTGGGGCCTGGGGGAGTCGGTGGTGGGCGGGCTGGTCGCGACCGACGAGTTCGTCGTCGACGCGGGGACGCTCACCGAGGTCGGCCGGACGATCGCCGACAAGGCCGAGATGACGGTGTCGACCGGCGGCGGCACCGCGCAGGTCGTCGTGCCCGGACAGCGGCGACGGGCGCCGGTGCTCGACGCGGCCGGGGTGTCGGAGCTCGCGGGCCTCGGTGCGCGCGCCCAGCAGCACTTCGGCGTCCCGCAGGATCTCGAGTGGGTCCGGGCGGACGGCGCGTTCGCGCTGGTGCAGTCGCGGCCGATCACGGCGCTGCCCCCACCGGCGGCCCCGCCGCCGGAGACCTGGCCGCTGCCGTACCCGGGCGGGCTCTACTTCCGCGCCAGCATCGTCGAGCAGATGCCGAGCCCGCTCACGCCGCTGTTCGCCGACCTGATCGACCCGGCGGTGACCGGCTCGATCCGCGACCTGCTCGCGCAGGCCTTCGGCCGGCCCGTCCCGGAGGGCGACCTGACCTTCCCGACGATCAACGGCTACGCGTACTACTTCTACCGGACCCGCGGCCTCCTGCGGATGACCCTCATGACCCCGCGGGCGATCCTCGCGCTGAACCGGCCGGAGACGCTCGGGGGCGTGCGCGGCTGGCGCGAGCGGGCCCACCCGGCCTACACGGCCGTCGTCGAGCACTGGAAGGCGGTCGACCTCGCCACCCTGTCGGCCGAGGAGCTGCTCGACGCGGTGACCGTGCTGCTGCGGGCGGGCACCACCTACTACACCGCCGTGCAGTCGGTCATCCCGCTCGCGGCGACCGCCGAGATCACCTTCAGCACCTTCTACGACCGCCTCGTCCGCCGCGCCGGCGACCCGCCGGCGAACGTGCTGCTGCTGGGGGAGGACAGCGAGCCGATCCGGGCCGAGCGGTCGCTGTGGGCGCTCTCGGTGCTGGCCCGCGAGACCGGGACCGACACCGAGGAGTGGCAGGCCCGCTTCCGCGAGCACCTCGACCGCTTCGGGCACGCCGTGTTCGACCTCGACTTCGCCGAACCCACCGCGGCCGACGACCCGGGCACCCTGCTCGACACCGTCCGGTTCCAGGCCTCCGGGCTGGGCACCGATCCCGACGTGCGCCAGCAGCGGCTCCGGGCCGAGCGCGACGCGCACGTCCGGAGGATGCGCGCCCGGCTCGACCCGGTCCGCCGCCGGGTGTTCGACGCGCTGCTCGCCCGCGCCCGCACGCTCGGGCCGGTCCGGGAGGACGCGCTGACCGACGTCGGGCTCGCGTGGCCGGTCATGCGCCGGATGCTGCGTGAGCTCGGCGGGCGCCTCCCGGTCGGTCCCGACGACGTCTTCTGGCTCACGGAGGCCGAGCTGCGCGCCGCGATCCGCGGGGAGACCGTCGACCCGCCGGTGGCCGACCGCCGGGCCCTGCGGCGTGGCCGGGCGCTCGTCTCCCCGCCGCAGATGCTGCCGCGGTCGCGGTGGGCCGAGAGGGTGATCGGCCCGTTCATGCCCGGCGCGGTGAGTCCGGCGGGGCAGGAGCTGACCGGGCGGGCCGGCTCGTCGGGCACGGCGACGGGGGTGGCGCGCGTGCTGCGGGGGCAGGAGGACTTCGGTGCGATGCAGCCCGGCGAGGTGCTGGTCGCGCGGATGACGACGCCCGCGTGGACGCCGCTGTTCGCCCGGGCCGCCGCCGTGGTCACCGACATCGGCGGCCCGCTGAGCCACAGCTCGATCGTGGCCCGCGAGTACGGCATCCCGGCGGTGCTCGGCACGGGCTCGGCCACCGAGCGGATCCGGACCGGCGACCGGGTGCGCGTCGACGGCGACGCGGGCACGGTCGTCGTCCTCCAGGAAATTTTCTCCGACCCTGTCGAAAGCCGGCGACGCGGTTCGTCGTAGGGGTGAGGGAGCGGAACGAGCCGCCCCCCGCCACACCCCGGAGGTTCCGATGACCATCACCGCGCCGACCACCCCCACCGACGTCACCACCGCCCCGGGCCTGGGCTCGATGCTCCTGCACGGCGCCGCCGCCTCCGTCCTCGCGGCGGCCGCCACCTCCGCCGTGGCCGCGGCCGGGGTGGCCGTCGGCATCGGCACCGACGTCGCCGGGGCGCCGATCCCGGTGTCGGGCTTCGCCGTCCTCACCCTGATCTTCGCGGCTCTCGGGCTGGTCATCGCCACGGCGCTGCGCCGGTTCGCCCGCCACCCGCGCACGGCGTGGCTGCGCACCACGGTCGCACTGACCGTGCTGTCCTTCGTGCCGGACGTGCTCGTCGACGCCACGATCGCGACGAAGGCGCTGCTGATCCTCACCCACGTCGTCGCCGCGGCCATCGTCATCCCGGCCGTCGCCCGCCGGCTGGTCTGAGCCGCACCCCGAGACGAGGAGCACCGCCGTGCACTACCTGCTGAGCGTCGAGCTCGACCAGAGCGAGGGCCCGCCGTCGGAGGAGGAGCTGGAGCGCTCCTTCTCCCGGGTGGGGCCGGTCAACGACCGGATGAAGGAGCAGGGGGTCTGGGTGTTCGCCGGGGGCCTGCTGCCCTACGACAGCGCCACCGTCGTCCGCGTGGAGAACGGCAGCACGACCATGACGGACGGGCCGTTCGTCGAGACCAAGGAGCAGCTCGCCGGGTTCTGGGTCATCGAGGTCGACGACCTCGACGCGGCCCTGGCCTGGGCCGTGACGTGCGCGGAGGCCTGCGAGACGCCGATCGAGGTCCGCCCCTTCGACGGGCTCGCCTGAGCCGCTCCATGGACCTCACGGACGTCTACCGCGCCGAGTACGGCCGCTGCGTGGCCACGCTGACCCGCCTGCTCGGCGACATCGGGCTCGCCGAGGAGGCCGTGCAGGACGCGTTCGCGGTGGCGATGACGAAGTGGGAGGCAGGTGGGCTCCCGCCCAACCCCGGCGCCTGGATCGTCACCACCGCCCGCAACCGGGCGATCGACCGCCTGCGCCGCGAGTCGACCCGCGAGGCCCGCCACGCGCAGGCCCTGCTGCTGCAGACCCCCGACGAGCCGGACGAGGAGGTGGGACCGGTGCGCGACGACCAGCTGCGCCTGATCTTCACCTGCTGCCACCCGGCCCTCTCCCCGCTCGCCCAGACCGCGCTCACCCTGCGACTGCTCGGCGGGCTGGAGGTGCCCGAGATCGCCCGGGCCTTCGTCGTGCCGGAGGCGACGATCTCGCAGCGCATCGTGCGGGCGAAGAAGAAGATCCGCGATGCGCGCATCCCGTACCGGGTGCCCGGGGAGGCGGAGCTGCCCGACCGGCTGCCGCCGGTGCTGACCGTGATCTACCTGATCTTCAACGAGGGCTACGCGGCGACGACGGGCCCGCTGCTGCGCACCGATCTCACCGCCGAGGCCGTGCGGCTGGCGCGGGCCCTCGCCGACCTGATGCCCGACGAGCCGGAGGTGCTCGGCCTGCTGGCCCTGCTGCTGCTCGTCGAGGCGCGGCGCCCGGCGCGGGTGGGGCCGGCGGGGGAGCTGGTGACCCTCACCGAGCAGGACCGCACGCTGTGGGACCGGGAGCTCATCGCCGAGGGCCACGAGCTCGTCCGCCGGTGCCTGCGCCGCGACCGACCCGGTCCGTACCAGATCCAGGCCGCGATCAACGCCGTGCACACCGACGGCGAGGCGACCGACTGGGCGCAGGTGCTCGCGCTCTACGACCAGCTCCTGCGCGTCACCCCGACCCCGATCGTTGCGCTCAACCGGGCCGTCGCGCTCGCCGAGGTGCACGGGCCGGCCGCCGCGCTCGCGGTGGTCGAGGAGCTCGACATCCCGGGCTACCACCTGCTGCCGGCCACCCGCGCCGAGCTGCTGGTCCGGCTGGGCCGTCCCGACAAGGCCCGGGAGGCCTACGACGAGGCCCTCGCCCTGGCGGGCAACGACACCGAACGGGCCTTCCTGCGTGATCGTCGGGCAGGCCTCGGGGCCTGAGCTGACCTAGAGTCCCCGGAGTGCTGCAGGGAGTCCGCGACCGGCCGGTGACCTGGGTACAGGCCCTGATCCGGCAGTGGGAACGGGTGCCGATCCGGGTCCAGGCGCGGATCACGATCGCGCTGCCGCTGGTCGCGGTGATCATCTCCGCGCTGCTGGCGATCTCGGGCAACTCCGAGCGCGTCGCGATCGAGACCGACATCCAGCGCAAGTTCGAGGTCAGCGCCGCACTCGGTGGGCTGTCGTCGCTGATGGTCAACGCCGAGACCGGCATGCGGGGCTACCTGCTGACGGGGCAGGCCGAGTTCCTCGAGCCGTTCGACCAGGCGTCCCGCGAGCTGGCGCCGGCGGTGGCGTCCCTGCGTGGTCTCGCCTCGGCGGAGCCGGGGGAGGGGCCCCGGACCGACATCCTCGGGCGCCTCGGGGACGTGGAGGACCTGTCCGCGCGGCAGATGGCCGACCTGTCGTTCCAGCGCGCGGCCGTCGCGTCCGGCCTCGCCGTCACCGACCCCGAGCTGCGTCGACACCTCGAGTACGGCAAGCAGCTGATGGACCGGATCCGCGCGGAGGTCGGCGCGATGCAGGCGGAGGAGCGGGAGCTCCTCGACGCGCGTATCGCCGAGATCAACGCCATCCGGGTCCGCGACTACGTGTCGGTCGGGCTCGCCCTGGTCGCCGCGCTGGCCACCCGCTTCCTGGCGTGGTTCCTGTTCCGCCGCGGCATCCTGCGGCGGGTCGACCGGCTCACCGAGAACCTGCGGGACCGCCGCAACGGGTCGCCGACGCCGATGGAAGCGCCGACCAAGAGGGACCAGATGGGGCAGCTCGAGCGCGAGGTGCACCTGCTCGACCGATGAGCGGGCTATCCACCGCCGGTCGGGGAGGCGCGGACCAGGAGCGCGCCGACCCACGTCGTCCAGCTGATCGGGGTGGTGGCGATGCTCTGGTGCACCACGACGAGGCCGACCTGCGTGGCCGCGGGATCGCGCAGCGGCGCGGCGAACGACGGCCCCTCGAGCAGGCTCTCCACCATCGCCGCGGTCAGTCCCCGCGGCACGTCCACGTCGGGATCGAGCATGTCGCCCAGGTCGAGGTCGAAGCAGGCCAGCCGGTCGTGGACCACCTCGACGCCGAGGCCCCGCACGGCCCGGGCCCGCTCGTCGGCGGCCGGCGGGGGGTCCCACAGCTCGTCGGGGTCGTCGCGGCGCAGCCAGTCCCGGAGCTGCTCCGAGTACTCGTGGCGGACCCCCGGATGCTCCTGCAGCGGGGGTGCCTCGCTCAGGACCCGCTCGTCGTTCACCAGCTCGAGCATGTCGCGCTCGACGTAGAACGCCTCGATCAGCATGGCGGCCGGCTCCCCCCGGGACCGCACGTCGCGGTCGCCTCTCGCCAGCGTAGGAGCCCCGGGGGCGGGACCGGGACCTGTTTCCTCGCCCCGCAGAGGCCGTGGACGTGACGAACGGGCCGATGGTCTCCCATCGGCCCGTTCGCTTCGTGCGGGTGGTGCGGGGTCAGGTGCGCCGGCGGATCGGGAGGCCGACGCCTCCGATGATCACGGCTCCACGCTCCAGGTCGAGGACGGCACTCTCGGCGCCGCCCGTCAACAGCGGGAGGAGGGCCTCAATGTCACGGACGTCCGCGACGGCCACCACTTCCTGGGCGCCGTCGTCCAACAGGACCGACAACTGGAAAGTGCCGGGCACGCCGTCGCCATTGTCCTGCCAGCGGGCGTGCAACTGCGTGATCTGACGGACCGGAAGTGTTTCCGCGGTGGTCATGTCGATTCCTCGTCAGAGGGCTGCACGACTACTTCAATCCGCGCAGCAGGAGAACCTCACGCTGGGTGTCCCAGTAGAAGCTCCGGCCGGCGACGAACTGCGCCACCAGTGTCTTGGTCGCCTCGGCGGACGGCCGGATGACGGCCTCGGCCGCACCGTCGTCGAGGATGAGCTGCAGGGAGAACTTGCCGCTCTCGCCGTCGCCCTGCTCGCTCCAGTTGGCGTGCAGGTCGGTGACCTGACGGACGGCGACGGGGTTCTGCTCGGTGCTGGTCATGCTGCTCCTCGGGAGATCTCGCTGGTCAGCGGCTGGCTGCGGCGGCCGCGGCGGCGGCCTGCGGGGCGTTGAAGGCGACCCGCCCGAAGATCAGGACCCGGTTCTCGCTGTCGAAGAAGAGGTCCTTGGTCAGGGCGAGCAGCTGCAGCACCACGAAGCTGTCCTCGGCCGGCGGCCGGATGACCGCCTCGGCGGCGCCGTCGTCGAGGATGAGCTGGAACGAGAACTTGCCCTCGTTGCCGTCGCCCTGCGCGCTCCAGTTGGAGTGCACGTCGGTGACCTGGCGTACCGCGAAATTGTCCTGGACATCGGCCATCGAATGGCCTCCCTGGAGTGTGGAGTTCGGGGCACCGGCCGTGGAATCGACCCGGTGCATCCTGCGATGCCACGGGATAGACCGTGTGTCGACGATCCAAGCGTAGGAATTCCTCGAATTTCGGCCCGACGACCTGGGTTTGCGACCGGCCGAACAGGACCGCAGCGGGTCATGGTCCGGCGCGGCTGGTGTAGGTGTGTCCGGTGGGGGTGGTGGCCTCGACGGTGTGGGGGTGGTCGCCGAGTCCGTCGTGGATCACCCGGTGGTGCCAGCCGGGCATCTCCTTGGTGTTGTTGTGGCGCACGCAGTTCCCGCGGCCGCCGGAGAGGCTGGTCGGTCCGCCGGCGCGGCGGGGGCGGATGTGGTCGCGGTGCCGGATGGGGGCGTCGCAGTAGGGCTCCCGGCAGCGTCCGTGGTCCCGGATGTCGATCAGCTTGGCGAGGAGCCCGTCGAAGAACCGTTGCTTGGACTCGCCGCCGACGATGCACCCGGTCTTGGGGTGGGCGAACAGCCGCCGCCACCACGTCTTGGCGGTGGTGGTGGCCAGGATGTCGGCGATGATGTCGCCCGGGAGCGGCCCGTGCCCGACCAGCTCGCCCGGGGTGTCGCTGTCGGGGTCGAGCAGGGCGTCGATCGGCAGGACGATCTCCAGCTCGACGGTCACGTCGGTCGCGGTCTTCTGGCCGGTGATCCGTTCGACGAGGGTGTCGGCGACGATCTGGTCCCGGGTCCGGTCCCCGGCCTCACCGGTGGCGATCAGGGAGTCGGCGTGCTGGCGCAGCGCGGCGATGCACGCGACGCCCTGCTCGACGGGAAGCAGCCCGGACAGCACGCTCATGGTGTCCGGGGCGGGGCGCAGGGTGACGCGGCGGTCTTTGCGGGCGGTCCGCCCACGGTTCACGTATCCGGCGCGGTCGACCTCGTAGGCGGTCTTCTTGACCGTCTCCTCGGCCTCCCGGCGCCCCTGGTCCTCGAGCCCGGCCCCGGCGAGCTGTTTGTCGACCAGGCGGCGCTGTTCGGGTTCGAGGTGGCTGGTCTGGGCGACGACGTGTTCGGCGAGCTGTTCGCTGATCCGCCCCGCCACCAACAACCCCCGGACCGCAGGCAGGTCCTCGGCCAGCACCCGCGCGACCCCCAACCGGCGGGACCCGACGTGGGGAGAGACGTGCGCGGCCAATCCGATCTGGTCACCGATACCTCGCCCCACCGCGCGCGGGTCCAGTTGTCCGGCGGCGACCTGGGCGGCCTGGAGTTCGACCTGGCTGCGGGCGAAGGTGACCATGGCGGTGTGCTGGGCGGCGGCGACGGCGCCGCGGAGGCGTTCCAGGGTGGCGATCTGGTCGACGAGGGCGACGCCGCCGTCAGCAATCGGGTCGGTGGGGAGGTCGGCGAGTTCGCCGAGGCGCGCGAGGAGAGCGGTCAGCTCGTCGCTGGCCGCCTCACCCACCGCACCGTTCGAACGCATGTTCGAAGGATAGCGGGACCCTCCGACAGTCACGGTCGGAACGAGCAGGCCGGCGGCGGCCGTCGTCGGGACGGCATGTCCGCGATGGCACATCGCTGACATCCGACGTCAGCGACGTGCCATCGCTGACACCCGGAGCCCCGAGAAATGAGCTGCCGGACGACCGACCCGTCGCTAGCGTGCCCGGGGTGTCGATCCAGGCGATGAGGCTCCGCAGCCGCCGCTGACGGCGGCGGCCCTCTCGATCCAGCTCCGCCGTCCCGGCCTCCGCCGGGCGGCCCCTCGTGCTGCCCGGCTCCGATCCGAGAACCTCGCGGAGCCCCTGGTGCACACCACCCGTCCCACCCACCTGCGCGCCGACCACGTCACCGTCACCCTCGGGGGCCGGCGCGTCCTCGACGACGTGTCCCTCACGGTCTCGGCGCGCTCGCGTCTCGCCGTCGTCGGGGAGAACGGTCGCGGCAAGACCACCCTCCTGCACGTCCTCGCCGGTCGCCTGGTCCCCGACGGAGGCAGCGTGACGCGCAGCGGCACCGTCGGCCTCGCGGAGCAGGCCCTCGACCCGACGGCCTCCTCCACGGTCGGCACCCTCACCGACGAGGCGGTCGGGCCGGCCCGTGCGGCCCTGGCGGACCTCGCGAGCGCCACGATCCCCTTCGACGAGGACCGCTACGCCGACGCCCTCGACCGCGCGGTCCGTCTCGACGCCTGGGACGCGGAGCGGCGCGTCGACCTCGCCCTGGACGCCCTGGGCGCCTGCACCGACCGGGAGCGCCCGCTCGTCACGCTCTCGGTCGGGCAGCGCTACCGCGTCCGCCTCGCCTGCCTGCTCGGGGCCCGGCACGACGTCCTGCTGCTCGACGAACCCACCAACCACCTCGACGCGGACGGTCTCGCGTTCCTCACCGACCGGCTCCGCGAGCGGGACGGGGCCTTCGCACTGGTCAGCCACGACCGGGCGCTGCTCCGCGCGGTCGTCGACGAGTTCGTCGACCTCGACCCCACCCGCGACGGCCGCCCGCTCACCGCGGCCGGCGGCTACGAGGAATGGCGGACCGCCCGGCGGCGCGCCCGCGAGCGGTGGGAGGCCGAACACGCCGACCAGCAGGTCGAGCACCGACGCCTCGCCGAGGCGGTCGAGCAGGCGCAGACCCGCCTGAGCACCGGGTGGCGTCCGGACAAGGGGACGGGGAAGCACCAGCGCCAGTCGCGCGCCCCCGGGGCGGTGCAGTCCCTGCGCCGGCACCAGGAGGCGCTCGAGGCCCATCGCGTCGACGTCCCCGAACCGCCGCCGTCCCTGCGGTGGCCGGCGCTGCCCTCGTCGTCGGGAACCGTCGTCGACCTCGAGGGCGCGGCACTGCCCGGCCGACTCCGCCGGTCGGTCACGCGTCGGCTCGCCGGGGGCGACCGCCTGCTGGTCACCGGCCCGAACGGCGCGGGAAAGTCGACCCTGCTCGCCCTGGTGGCGGGGGAGGAGGTCCCGACGACGGGGGTGGTGCGGACGCGCGGTCGGGTCGGGTTCCTCGCGCAGGAGGCCCCGGCGTGGCCGTGCGGCGTGCCGGCCGCCCGGCTCTACGAGCACCGGGCCGGTCCCGACGCGGTGCCGCTGTCGGCGACCGGCCTGCTCGACGCGGAGGCGCGACGCACGGCGGTGGACCGGTTGTCGCAGGGCCAGCGTCGACGCCTGCACCTGGCCCTGGTCCTCGCGGCGCGTCCGGAGCTGCTCGTGCTCGACGAGCCGACCAACCACCTGTCGGCCGGGCTGGTCGACGAGCTCACGGCGGCTCTGCGGGTGACCCCGGCGGCCGTCGTCGTCGCCACGCACGACCGGCAGCTGCTCGCCGACCTCGCGGACTGGCCCCGGCTGGACCTGGGGGTCGGCAGCGACCCCCAGGTCCCGGGCGGCGCTCATGCCGTGCGGTGACGCATCGCCCCCGATCGCCCCGCGAGCTCGTCGGTCGGGGGGAAGGAGACCCCCGTCAGCTCCTGGGAGACGTGCCAGACGCGCTGGGCGAACTCCTCGCTGCGCAGGCGCGAGTAGAGCTTCTGCTCCGCGGGGGCGCCGCCCAGGTGCCCGAGCCCGCCCGGGCCGTAGAACCGGCCGCCGGCGTCGGGGGCCGTCGCCGCGAGCAGGGCCGGGAGCGCGGCGCTGTCGGGGGTGCCGACGACGAGCCCGCGGGCCGACAGGGCGCCGATGAGCCCCCGGCCCCGGGTCTGCCGCTCGCGCCCGACCTCGGGGCGCGGGGCGAGCAGGCTCGTCGGCGCGACCCCCGGGTGCGAGAGGGCGCTGGTGATGCCCCAGCCGCCGGCGCGGCTGCGCCGGGCGAGCTCGAGGCCGAAGAGCCCGAACGCGATCTTCGACTGGCTGTAGGCCCCCATGCCGGAGTAGGAGCGCTCCCAGTTCAGGTCGTCCCAGTTCATCTGCCCCGAGTTCGCGGCGACGCTGAGCTGGGAGACGACCCGGGCGCGGCCGGCGCGCAGCAGCGGCAGCAGGTGCGCGACGAGGGCGACGTGGCCGAGGTGGTTGGTGCCCCACTGGAGCTCGAACCCGTCCGCGGTGGTCTGGCGCTCAGGGGGCGTCATGACCCCGGCGTTGTCGATCAGGAGGTGGATCGGGCGGTTCTCCTCGCGCAGGGTCGCGCCGAGGGCGGCGACGGAGCCGAGCGAGGACAGGTCGAGCGCGCGGAGCGAGACCGTCGCGGCGGGCGCCTGGTCGTGGATGTGGGCGATCGCGGTCTCGCCCTTGCGCTGGTTGCGCACGGGGAGGACGACCTCGGCGCCCGCGGCGGCGAGCCGGGTCGCGATGCCGAGACCGATGCCGTCACTGGCTCCGGTGACGACGGCGCGCCTCCCCGAGAGGTCGGGGAGGGTGAGGTCGGGACGGGTGCGTGCCATGGGAGGACTCCGGGGTTCGTCGGTGGATCACTCGGTGTGCCACCGACGGTGGTCCCTGCGGGGCCGGTCAGCCACGGCCCGTCGATCCGTGGCTGCGCGATGGGGGGACCGGCGGACCGTGGCTCGTGATCGGCCCGGACGGTAGGACGGGGGCGTACCGACCGACGGGAGCACGACGTGATCGATCGAGCCGGCCTGGCCGAGTTCCTGCGGAATCGCCGGGGGGCGCTGCAGCCCGAGGACGTCGGGCTCCCGCGCGGGCAGCGCCGTCGCACCGACGGGCTGCGCCGCGAGGAGGTGGCGGCGCTCTGCCACATGTCGACCGACTACTACTCGCGGCTCGAGCGGGAGCGCGGGCCGCACCCGTCCCCGCAGATGCTGGCGTCGATCGCGCAGGGTCTGCACCTCTCGATCGAGGAGCGCGACCATCTCTTCCGGCTCGCGGGCCAGCAGCCCCCGGTCCGCGGGGACGGCGGCGAGCACATCAGCCCCGGCATGCTGCGCATCCTCGACCGCCTCGACGACACGCCCGCGGAGATCGTCACGGAGCTCGGCGAGACGCTGCGTCAGTCCCCGCTGGGGCGCGCGCTCGTCGGCGACGCCACCGCCTACACAGGGCCGTCGCGCAGCCGGGGCTACCGGTGGTTCGCCGACCCCGCCTCCCGTGCGATCTACGAGCCCGCGGAGCACCCGTACCTCTCGCGGCTCTACGCCTCGGGGCTGCGGGGGCTCGTCACGCTCCGCGGTCCGGGGTCGCGCGCGGCCCACCTCGCGAATCTCCTGCTGGAGTCGAGCGAGGAGTTCCGGACCCTGTGGGAGCTCCACGAGGTCGGTCTCCGCGTCCACGACGTGAAGCGGTTCGTGCACCCCGAGGTCGGCCCGCTCGAGCTGAACTGCCAGACGCTGGTCGACCCCGGTCAGTCGCACCTGCTGTTCGTCTACACCGCCGTGCCCGGCAGCGAGAGCTACGAGAAGCTCCAGCTGCTCTCGGTCCTGGGGGCCGGCGCCCTGCGTTGAGAGGTCCCGACGACGGCAGGGGCCGGTCGGGCCCCCGCCGTCGCGTGGATCAGGAGCGGCCGCCCCGGACGACCGTGGACAGCGCGCCCACGGCAAACCGCACCATCGAGCTCGCCACCTGCACCGGGAGGCCGACGACCGTCCCGATCGCGCCGGTGGCGGTCAGGGGTGCCTGCTCCTCGGCGTCGTGGGAGTCGTGGGACTCGTGCCCGTTCCGCCCGTTCGACGGGGCCGTGCCGACCCGGTCGGCGTTGGACTGCACCCGGTTCGACGACGCCCGCTGCCGCGGTGCGTCCGACGTCCCGTTCGAGGTCCCGTTCGACTCCGGGGCCCAACCCTGCCGGCCCTCGGGGCCGGGGGCGCCCTGCGGGCCCGGTGCACCTGCGGGTCCGGGGGGACCCGCCGGGCCGGGAGCGCCCTGCGGGCCTGCCGGGCCCTGGGGTCCGGCCGGTCCGGGCTCGCCGGGAGCGCCCTGGGGTCCGGGGGCACCGACCGGGCCGGCCTCGCCCTGCGGTCCCGGGCTGCCCTGCGGCCCCGCGGGGCCGGGTCCGCCCAGCGGGCCCTGCTCGCCGCGCGGTCCGACGAGGCCCTGCGGCCCCGGCCGTCCCTGCTCGCCGGTCAGGCCCTGCTCGCCCTCGACGCCCTGCTCGCCCTCGATGCCCTGCTCGCCGCGGAGACCCTGCTCCCCGTCGAGGCCCTGCTCGCCCTCGATGCCCTGCACGCCCTGCTCACCGGGCGCGCCCTGGACGCCGGGGTAGCCGTGGACACCCTGCTCGCCCTCGGGACCCTGCTCGCCCGGGAAGCCCTGCTCGCCGCGCAGTCCCTGCTCGCCCATCGGGCCGTGCGGGCCGATGTCGCCGCGCGAGCCCTTGTCGCCCAGCTCACCCTTCTCGCCGCGCTCGCCCTGCGGGCCGGGGTGGCCGTCGCTGCCCTGCTCGCCGGTCAGGCCCTGCTCGCCCTGCACGCCCTGCGCGCCGAGGAGGCCCTGGTCGCCCTGGGGTCCCTTCGGGCCGGCCTCGCCCTGCTCACCGCGGTAGCCGTCCTCGCCATCGTCGCCCTGCTCGCCGACCGGGCCCTGCAGGCCCTGCTCGCCGCGCAGACCCTGCTCGCCGCGCAGACCCGTCGGGCCCTGGTCGCCGTCCGAGCCGTCGGTGCCGTTCGCGCCGTCCCTGCCCGCGTCGCCGGTCGGGCCCTTGTCGCCGGTCGAGCCGTCGGTGCCATCGGTGCCGTCGCGGCCCGGGTCGCCGGTCGGGCCCTTGTCGCCGGGCGGGCCCTTCTCGCCCACCGGGCCCTGCGGCCCCGGCCGGCTCGTCGGCGCCTCGGTGGTCGCCGCGGCCTGCGGGCGGGTGCGCTGCGGGGTGGGCTCGTCGGTCGCGGCGACCGCGGCACGCGGCGTGGTGCGCGCGACGGTCGGCTCGTCGCGCTTCGCTGCGCGTTTCGGCGTATTGGTGGATGTGGTGCCGGTCTTGTCGTTCTCTGCCAAGAGGACTCCTCGGACAGGAGGGGGGCAGCCGTCGCCGGAGGGCGCGGCCGAATGGTGGAGGGGTGCATCGCCGGGAGGGGTGGTGGCGTTCCGGGGTCGGGCCCGGGAGGCCCGGCGGCGGTGTTCGCGAGGGATCGCCACGGCTGGAGCACGTCTGGTGTGAACGCTCCTGCTGAACCGACTGCACGGATGTCGCCGGGCCACGAGGGGCCGCCGACACTCCCTTCGGTTGCCCAGCGCGACGGTGGGGCAACAGTCTTTCCGAGTGACGGCGGTCGCCCGCGCCCTGGCGCCGACCTCGGTGGCGCGCGACCATCCCGGGTGTGAAGTACGGCGTCGTCCTGTTCGCCACCGACGAGACCATCGCCCCGGCGGTGCTGGGCCCGGCCCTCGAGGAGCGGGGCTTCGACTCGCTGTTCGTCCCCGAGCACTCGCACATCCCGGCGAGCCGGGAGAGCCCGGCGCCCGGCGGCGGGGACCTGCCGCGGCACTTCTACCGGACCGTCGACGTCTTCGTGACGCTCTCGGTGGTGGCCGCGACGACGTCCCGGCTGCTCCTCGGGACCGGCGTCGCGCTGCCCGCCGAGCGCGACGTCATCCACACCGCGAAGCAGGTGGCGAGCCTCGACCTGGTCTCCGGCGGGCGCGCGCTGTTCGGCGTGGGGGTCGGGTGGAACCGCGAGGAGGTCCGCGACCACGGCGTCGACCCGCGGAAGCGGGGGAGGGTCCTCGACGAGAAGCTCGCGGCGATGGCCCGCATCTGGACCTCGGAGCTCGCCGAGTTCCACGGCGAGTACGTCGACTTCGACCCGATGTACTGCTGGCCCAAGCCCGTGCAGGCCCCGCACCCGCCGGTCTACGTCGGTGGCGAGAGCGACGCCGCCCTGCGGCGCCTGCGCGACCACGGGGACGCGTGGCTGCGCGACCGGTTCGACCTCGGGACCTTCCGGCGGGTCCGGTCCTGGCTCGCCGACGAGGGCCGTCCCGACGTGCCCTTCACCGCCTTCGGTGCCGACCCCGACGACCTCGACGTCACCGGGTTCGACGAGGTGGGGGTGGAGCGGGTCGCGTTCTGGGTCGACCCCGGTCCCGAACGCGAGGTGCTGACCCGGCTCGACGAGATCGCGGCGCGCTGGGTCCGCTGACCGCGGCCGTCACACGGTGTGGCTCCGACGTCGCACGGCGCCGACGACGGCCGTCACCACGAAGAGGGCGAGCGCGACGAACGCGAGCCAGAGCAGGCCCTTCACGACGAAGCCGATGACGGCGAGCACGACCCAGACGACGAGCGCGATCACGATGATCCTGAGCAGCACGGTGGTTCTCCTACGGTCGTGGTGGGTCGGGGTTCCCACCGGGGACGATGCTCCGGGCGGGGTCGCCCGGACGTGTGGTGCCACGTGGCCGCGGCGTCGTCGGCGTAGCGCTGCGCGAGGTCCCGGTGGTCGTCCCCGAGGGTCTGCGGCCGGGTGTCGAGCAGGCTCAGGGCACCGAGCACCACCCCGCCGTGCCGCAGGGGCACGGCGTGCACCGCGCGGAACCCGGCCGCCCGGGCCGCCGCGGCGTACCCGGGCCAGTGCGCCGTGTCCAGGTCGACGTCCGGGCAGCGCACCTGGGCGCCCGTGGACAGCGCGTCGACCGCGGGCCCGGTGCACAGCACGGCGGCGAACATCTCGAGGGCACGGCCCTGCGGGGAGGACGAGGCGGCCACGCGGAGCCGGCCGCCGACCTCGGCCAGCAGCACCCCGGCCGCCGCCGTGTCCAGGTCGGCCACGCACCGCAGGACCAGGGCCGCGAACAGCGGGTCGGGGTACCGGCGGTCGGGCCGGGAGCGGGGCGGGGCCGGGTGCCGTCTAGGTCGCACGACCGGCCGGCCCCTGCTCGCCGACCTCGTCCGGGGTGCCGTCCTCGAACCACCCGCGGCGGCTCCAGAACACTCCCGCGGCGATGATGCCGACGACCACGAGCAGCGGGACGGTCGCGGCGCCGGCGACCGCCACCAGCCCGGACACCACGAGCACGGTCCCGGCCGTCCAGAGCGCGGCGAACCCGCCCGTGCGCAGGCCGTGGCGGCGGGCCTCCGCCGCCGACGCGCCCGGCACGGGGGACCAGCGCCCACCGGGAGAGGACCCGAACCGGGGCCGGACGGTCGTCGGGAGACCGAGCGCCGCCCCTCCGGCCGAGGACACCATGGCCGTCCCGGTCACGGCTCCGATGCCCGCCAGCACCAGCACCATGGGGAGGAGGGCGTTGGCGAGGAGGAACAGCAGGCCGAGGGCCGCCAGTCCCAGGGGTGGGGCGAGGAGCAGGGCGGTTCTCAGACGGCGCCACGACATGACGACGGGTCCTCTCGGTGCGGTCGATCGACGCTCACCGAGGTCCGGGGTGAAGCTGGCACCGGCCGGCTGCGTGACGGCCCGTTCACGATCGACGGTAGGCGCGGGGTATCCGTCCGGCAACTCGCGCGGGAGGTCCGGGACAGGGGTTCCCCGGAGCGGGGCGACGGCCACCGTGTGCCCTTCGTGACCGACCGTCCGATACGCTGCCGCACCCCACGGCGTCCCGGACCCGACGTCTCACCCGACCGGATGCTCCGCCCTACGGAGCGTCCTCCTGCGGGAGGCGTCTGTGCCGAACGAGGAACCGACCCGAGCGCCGGTCGACCGGCCCGGCGGCACCCCGATCTACACGGTCATGGTCCGGGAGCAGCGGCTGGTCGAGACCTTCGTGTCGCTGACGGACACCCTGGTGCGCGACTTCGACGCCCTCGAGATGCTGACGATGCTCTGCGATCGCTCGGTGGAACTGCTCGGGGTCGCGGACGCGGGCATCCTCCTTATCGACGGTGGCAGCCGTGCCGGCGACGACCCGGTCCGGCTGTCCGTGGCCGCGGCCTCCTCGGAGCGCAGCCGGCTGCTCGAGACGATGGCCGCGACGGTGGCGGTCGGTCCGTGCATCGACTGTCTGCGCACGGGGGAGCCGGTCGTCAGCGAGGACCTCGCGGTCGAACGACGGTGGCCCGACTTCTGTGCGAAGGCC
Source organism: Actinomycetospora atypica (assembly GCF_042653685.1). Lineage (NCBI taxonomy): Bacteria > Bacillati > Actinomycetota > Actinomycetes > Pseudonocardiales > Pseudonocardiaceae > Actinomycetospora > Actinomycetospora atypica. The sequence goes on from NZ_JBHSIV010000005.1 coordinate 114,394, forward strand.
CGTGAGGTCGGGTTCCGTGCCGTGCACGCCGTCCCCCTGCGCCTGCGGGAGGACACCCTCGGGGTGCTCACGCTGCTGGACACCGAGCCCGGCGTGCTCGCCGGGCCGGAGGCCCGGCTCGGGCAGGCCCTCGCCGACGCCGCCACCATCGGGCTGCTCCACCATCGTGCCCTCCGCCGCGCCGAGGCCGTCGTCGGACACCTCGAGGGCGCCCTCGCGAGTCGGGTCGTCATCGAGCAGGCCAAGGGGGTGCTGGCCGCCCGCACCGGAGGATCTCCCGACGACGCCTTCGTCCTGCTCCGCCGTCATGCCCGCAGGAGTGGCGAGCACCTGACCGACCTCGCCCGCCGGGTCGTGGAGGGTGGCGTCGACGCGGGCACCGTCCTCGACGACGACGACGGGGGGTGACCGCGGGACGACGGCCGGTGTGCGGAACGGCGTCGAGGCGGTGTGAGCGCGGCTACACTGAGGGTGTCGTCGATGTGGTGCATCGATGTGGTGCCCCGGCCCCGGCGCCCCGCGCTCTCCGGCCGTGAGGTTCCGATGCAGCCACCGACGGGCCCCGCGCCCACCGCCGCCGCCCCGCGCGTCGGGCCACCGCCACCCCCGCCCGAGGTGGCCGCGGGGGTCCGCGAACGGCGCCTGGTGGAGACGTTCACCGCCGTGACCGACGGCCTGGTCTCGGGCTGCGACGTGCCCGAACTGATGTCGATGCTCGTCGAGCAGGCGGTCGAGCTGCTCGACGTGACCGCCGCGGCGGTGGTGCTCGCCGACGCCTACCGCGACGGCCCGACCGGTCCCCGCGGGTTGACGGTGGCGGCCGCGTCCTCGCAGCGGGCGCGCTGGTTCGAGTCGTTCGCGGTGGAGCTCGCGTCCGGTCCGGGGGTCGACTGCGTGGCGACCGGGCGGGCCGTCTCCGTCGCGGACCTCACCACCGTCCCCGGGCGCCACCGGTGGCCCCGGGTCGCGACCACTGCAGGCGAGGTGGGGTTCCGGGCGGTGCACGCCCTGCCGATGCGCCTGCGGGAGGAGACCGTCGGCGCGCTGACCCTGCACCACGCCGAGCCGCACCTGCTCGACGCCACCGACCTGCGTCTGGCCCAGTCCCTGGCCGACGCGACGACGGTCGGGCTGCTGCACCAGCGGGCCGCCGGTCGGGCCGGCGCGGTCGCCGACGCCCTCACGCTCGCTCTCGAGGAGCGGAGGGTCGTCGACCAGGCGACCGGCGTCCTGGCCGCGCACGGTGCCGTGGGTCCCGACGCCGCCCTCGTGGCGCTGCGCCGGTACGCCCGGAGCCACGACAGCCGCCTCGTCCCGCTCTGCCGGGCCGTGGTGGACGGGCGGACGGTCCCGGCCGCGATCCTGCGCCCCGGCGCGACCGGGACGGGCGCCGGTTGACCCACGCCGGAGCGTCAGGCGCTGCGTCTCGACGCGGCCGGCGCGCACCGGTCCGTGAGGTCGTCCAGGGAGACCCCGAGCTCGCTGCACAGGGCGGCGACGGTGAAGAACGCCGGCGTCGGCACCCGGCCGCTCTCGATCTTGCGGAGCGTCTCGGGGGACATCCCGACCGCGGCGGCCACCGAGGTCATGCTGCGCTCGCCCCGGGCCCGGCGCAGGAGCTCGCCGAGCTTCTGGCCCCGCTCGTGGTCCTCGGGGGTCAGCGGCAGACGCACCATGGGCGTGATAGTAATACCGGGATAGTTATCCCGTTCTCAGGTGGTGCGCGATGATCGAGCTCAAGACCCGGTCCGAGATCGACAGGATGCACGTCGCGGGGCGCTTCGTCGCCGCGGTGCTCACCGAGCTCGCCGGGCGCGCCGAGGTGGGCGTCAACCTGCTCGACCTCGAGCGCCACGCCCGCGCGATGATCACGGAGCGGGGCGCCGAGTCCTGCTACTGGGACTACTCGCCGTCCTTCGGCCGGGGCCCGTTCCGCAACGTCGTCTGCCTCTCGGTGAACGACGCGGTGCTGCACGGCCTCCCGCACGACTACGTGCTGCGCAGCGGCGACGTGCTGAGCATGGACCTCGCGCTGGGCATCGACGGCTGGGTCGCCGACTCCGCGCTGACCGTGATCGTCGGCGAACCGGCGGAGGAGGACGTGCGGCTCGTGCGGGCGAGCGAGGAGGCCCTCGCGGCGGCCGTGGCGGCGGCGCAGCCCGGGCAGCGCCTCGGCGACGTCTCCGCGGCGATCGGCGCCGTCGCGGCGCGGCACGGCTACCCGGTGAACCTCGAGTTCGGCGGCCACGGCCTCGGGCGCACGATGCACGAGGACCCGCACGTGTCGAACGACGGGCGGCCCGGGCGCGGCCTCGTCCTGCGCCCGGGTCTCACCCTCGCCCTCGAGCCGTGGTTCGCCCGCACCACCGACCGGATCGTCTACGACCCCGACGGCTGGACGATCCGCTCGGCCGACGGGTCGCGCACCACCCACAGCGAGCACACGATCGCCGTCACCGAGGAGGGCCCGCTCGTCCTCACCCGGCGCGACGACGAGGTGGCCGCCTGAGGCCGGTCAGCCGGTCTGGCGGGTGTCGCCGTCCTGGCGGGCGAGCGGGGCGCCGGCCAGGTCCTCCTCGTTGCACAGGGCCTTGAGGTTGAAGTACGGCGAGCCCTGGGTGTTGTCGTAGTCGAGGTGGATGGCGAGGATGTCGAGCGGCTCGCCCAGCCAGCTCTCGGCCTCCCGCAGCCACGCCGCGCACCGCTCCAGGGCCGCGGGGAGTTCGTCGTCGCGGAACTCGACGGCGCGGTAGGGGACGTCCTCGACGCGGTCGTGGGCGCCGGTGGGCCGGGGGAGCCCTGCGGCGAGTCCGAGATCATCCAGCTCGAGCCTGGTCGCGTGCTGAGTCACGCCGCGAATTTTCCCGCGCTTCCCGGGACGGCACAAGCGTGACCGCGCGGCGCGTCGCCCCGCGGGCGCTCCCACGCCCCGGACGGGTCGTCGTGATCCCGGTGACGGGTGGCCGTTTCGGCGCGCCACGGCCCCGGGCACACGGAACGCGCCGGCGGGCGTTGCTGGCCGGACCGGGCGATGGCACGACCGTCGTAGGTCCGGTTCAGCAGCGCAGCCGGAGGCCGGTCCCGTCTTCGGTCGACGCCTTCGGCATGCCGGGGACGGGATCGTGCCGCACCGCACGGCAACCGCTCCTTCGGTATCGTCGCCGGTCGGTCGACCACACGGCCCCGATCCACCACCACGGGACGGGAGCCCCATCGTGAACGTCGACAAGGACGAGCAGCTCGTCATCGCCCTGCGCTCCGCCGCGTCGACGCTGGCGAGGCACCGCAGCATCCGGGACCTCGAACAGACGCTGGGCGAGATCGTGGCCGCCGCGGTCGACACCATCCCGGGGGTCGACGCGGGCAGCATCTCGATGGTCGAGAGCGGGCAGGTCCAGACCCGCCAGCCGACCAGCGACGACATCGGCGAGCTCGACGACAAGCAGAGCCAGCTGCACGAGGGGCCCTGCATCACGGCCATCGAGGACCCGCCCGAGAGCGGCATGGTGGTCGCCCAGGACCTCGCCGGGGCCGACGGCGACCGCTGGCCCCGCTTCGGGCCGGTCGTGGTCGAGGCCGGCTACCGGGGCCTGATGTCGGCGCACCTCTCGGTGGAGGGCGGGGTGCGGGCCGCGCTGAACCTCTACGCGACGAGCCCCGACGCCTTCGACGCCACCGCACGCACGTTGGCCGGGCTCTTCGGCATCCAGGCCGCGATCCTGCTCTACGGCGTCAACCAGGCCGGCCACCTGCAGAAGGCGGTGGACAGCCGCGACCTGATCGGGCGGGCCAAGGGCATCCTCTCGGAGCGGTTCGGGGTCGACGACGACACGGCGTTCCAGATGCTGGTGAAGTCGTCCCAGGACACGAACCTCAAGCTCACCGCGGTCGCCCAGTGGCTGACCGAGAGCACCGGGCCGGGCACCGCGCGGGGGGAGGGCCCGTCGGCGACGCTATGACGCGTCCCAGCACATGGACACCGTCGTGCCGCGCGGCGAGTGCGTGATCCGGGCGCGGTCCGCGAGGCCGTGGATGAGCTGCACGCCCCGTCCGCGGAACCCCGGATCCTCGGGCGGCGGCCGCCACGTGCCGTCGTCCTCGACCGTCACCTCGAGCTCGCCGGGTGCGGAACGGGCGAGCCGGAGGCGCACCTCCCCGCACTGCCCGGGATAGGCGTGCTCCACCACGTTGGTGACGGCCTCGTCGACGGCCAGGACGACGTCCTCGGCGAGGTCGGGGTGCAGACCGTCCTCGCGGATCCAGGTCCGGAGGAGCCGCCGCAGGCCCGAGACGGCGTCGCGCGTCGCGGTCCGCGCGGCCTGGACCGAGCGGACCGGCGCGACCGCCGTCGGGTCGCCCGTCACCGGGACAGCCGTAACCACAGGGATCTCCCGACCACGTGAACCTCCGCGAACCGTCACCGCTGGTGTACAGGAACGGGGTCCACCGGGGTCTGGGGCGGATTGATCGCGAATTTACCTCCCGTTCCGGCGGCGGACCACCGCGGACCGGGTCGGTCACAGGTCGTGCTGCTGCCCGTCGCCCGGACGGGCAGGGTGGAGCGCCATGAGCGACCATGCCGACGTCCTCCCCGCGACCGACGCCCCGAGCAGCGCGGACACCGTGCGCGCCTTCCTCACCGCGCTCGAACGGTTCGACGTCCGCGCCGCCGGCGAGCTACTCGATCCCGACGTCGTCTACGAGAACGTCTCGCTGCCGGCCGCCCACGGGCGCGCCGCCACCCTGCGGCTGCTGCGCTCGATGCCCCGCGCGCTGTCGCGCTTCGAGGTGCACACGCACCGGCTGGCCGCGGCGGGCCCGGTGGTGCTGACCGAGCGGACCGACGTCATGGTGGTCGGCCGGGTCCGGGTGGCGTTCTGGGTGTGCGGGACCTTCGAGGTGCACGGCGGGCGCATCACGCTGTGGCGCGACTACTTCGACTGGGCGGCCACCACGGGCGCGCTCGTCTCCGGCGTCACCCGCGCGGTCGGGTCGCTGCTGCGCGGCAGGCCGCGCCGGTGACCGGGGCCGCAGCTCCCTCCGCGTCCCGGCCGGGAGGAGCGTCGAAGCAGAGTTGAAGCCCCTCCGGGGACGGTCTCCTCAATCGCTTCATCGAGGAGGTCGTGATGTCGGAGAGTGCGGAGGACGGTCGGGTGCTGGTGGTCGGTGCCGGGCCGGTGGGCCTGGTGGCGGCGTGCGAGCTGGCCCGGCACGGGGTCGTCCCCCGGGTGGTGGAGGCGCTGGCCGTGCCGACGGTGCAGTCGCGGGCCGTCGGCGTGCAGCCCCGGTCGCAGGAGATGCTCGCGACCCTGGGCGTGCTCGACCGGTTCCTCGCGGCGTCGTTGCCCCAGCAGCGGATCGAGATCGACCAGCCGGACGGCGACGGGTTCCGGCGGCTGACCGGGATGGACCTGGCGCACCTGCCCACGCGGCACCCGAGCATCCTCGACCTGCCGCAGACCGCGACCGAGGCGCTCCTGGGAGACCGGGCGGCCGAGCTCGGGGTCACCGTCGAGCGTGGCGTCACGCTGACCGACCTGCGCCAGGACGCCGACGGGGTCGAGGTCGTCCTGCGCTCCGACCAGGGCGAGGAGCGCACGCGCGTCGACTGGGTGTTCGGGGCCGACGGCGGCCACAGCACGGTGCGTGGGCTGGTGGGCAGCGCCCTGCAGGGCACCTTCACGGGCAGCCACTTCGCGATGGCCGACGTCGTCGTCGAATCGGAGTACGCCCGGGACGTGACGCGCCTCTTCGCCTCGCCCGGGGGTCTCACGGTGATGATGTGCATGCTCGGGGGGCGGACGCGGCTGCTGTTCCAGGTCCCCGACCCGGGGCCCGACGCCGGCGAGCCGACCCTCGAGCTCGTCCAGGAGCTGGCGACGGCGCGGATGGGCCGCACGGTGCGGGTGTCCGATCCCAGCTGGCTGACCTACTACTCGGTCCACCAGGCCCAGATCCCGCAGTACCGGGTCGGCCGCGTCTTCCTGGGCGGCGACGCCGCGCACATCCACAGCCCGGCCGCCGCGCAGGGCATGAACACCGGCCTGCAGGACGCGGCCAACCTCGCGTGGAAGCTCGCCCTGGTCCGACGCGGCCTGGCCTCCGAGCAGCTCCTCGACTCCTACCACGCCGAACGGCACCCGGTCGGCGCCGCGGTCGTCCGGGAGGCGACCGCGATGGCCCGGTCGATGACCCTCACCGGCCTCCCGGCCGTCGCGCGCAACACCGGGATGCGCATCGTCGGGCACAGCGACCGGCTCGCGCACGCCATGGCGAGGAACATCGCCCAGCTGACCGTCGCCTACCGGAACAGCCCGATCGTCCGGCGGGTGGGCCACGCCCCGCACGGTGCCCTGCGGCCCGGGGAGCACCTCGACGACCTCGCCGAGCTGACCGACCCGGCCGGGACCCCGGTGCTGATCGAGGAGCTCCTGCGGGACCGGCCCGGGCACCTCCTCCTCACCCGCACCGCCGACGACGACGGCCTCGCGCGGCTCCGGGCCGCCCTCGGCGACCTGGGAACAGTGGTGCCCGTCGTCCCGCGGGCCGCCGGAGCGGCACCCGACGCGGTCGTCGACCCGACCGGTGCCCTCGCCACCCGCTACGGGCTCGGCGACGACGGCCTCGTCCTGATCCGCCCCGACGGCTACCTCGGCTACGTGTCCACCTCGAGCGACGGCGGTGAGCTGCGGGACTTTCTCGACGAGACCGGTCTGACCGGCGGCACCGCGTCGTCCGTCGTGCTCGGACCGGAGACGTCCGGCGCCCGGTAGGTCAGACTCTGGGCCGTGGCCTCCGGATCTCCCTCCCCCCGGTTCCGCGACCTCGGCCCGTTGGTGGTCGAGACCGACGGCCTCGAGGCGTCGCCGACGGGGCGCCCGGCGCTCGCGCTGGCGCTGCTGCTGATCCACGCGAACCGACGGGTGAGCGCCGACGCCCTGCGCGAGGCCCTGTGGGGCGAGGCGACGGGGCGGCGGGCGGCGTCCACGCTCGAGTCGCACATGTTCCGGCTGCGCCGGGTGGTGGAGCCCGAGCGGGCCGCGGGCCAGGCGCCGTCGGCGGTGATCTCGGAGCCCGGCGGCTACCGCCTCGTCGTGGCGCCCGACCGGGTCGACTCCCTGCGCTTCGCCGCGCTGGCCGCCGACGCCGCGGAGCTGCTCCGCAGCGGCCAGCCCGAGCGGGCCCGCCGCAAGAGCGAGGAGGCCCTGGCCCTGCGTCGGGGACGGCCCTTCGAGCCGGCGTCGGACCAGGAGTGGGCGGCCGCCGCGGTGTCGCGGCTCGAGGAGGTCCACGCGCAGCTGTGCGAGACCCACGTCGAGGCCCTGCTGGGTTGCGGCGACCCGGAGGGCGCCCTGCGCGAGCTCGGGACCGTGCTCGCCGAGCACCCGTTGCGCGAGCGGCTGTGGGGCCAGCGGATGCTGGCCGCGTTCCGGTGCGGCCGGACCGACGAGGCGCTGGACGCGTACCAGCGGATCCGCCGGGCCCTGCTCGACGAGCTCGGTGTCGAGCCCGGGCGGGAGCTGCGCGACCTGCAGGCCCGCATCCTCGCCGACGACGAGGGCCTGGTCGGCGCCCCCGCGCGGCCGACCCCGCCGCCGGCCCGGTCCGCACCGGTGGACCTCCCGCGCCGCCACGGGACGCTGATCGGGCGGGAGGAGGAGCTGGGTCAGGTCCTCGCCCTGTGCAGCGACCACCCGGTGGTCACCCTCGTCGGGGCCGCGGGGTGCGGGAAGACGCGGTTGGCGGTCGAGGCGGCCGCCGGCGCGGCCGACGAGTTCGTGGACGGCATCTGGTTCGTCGACCTCACGGCCGCCGCGCGGGACGCCGAGGTGGTCGACGCGGTCGTCTCGGCGCTGGGCCTCGCGCCCGCCCCGGCCGGGAGCCCCACCGACGCGGTCCGGATGGCCGTCCGCGACCGCCGGATGCTGCTCGTGCTGGACAACTGCGAGCACGTGCTCGACGGCGTCGCCGAGCTCGTCGACGCCCTCCACGTGCCCGGCGCGGAGCTCTCGATCCTGGCCACCAGCCGGGAGCCGCTGCAGGTCGACCCCGAGGTGGTGCTCCTCCTCGAGCCGCTCGCGACCTCGGGCCCCGGTGGGCCCGAGGACGTCCCCGCCGTCCGGCTGTTCCTCGACCGGATCGCCGGGCCGCTGCCGACCGAGGAGAGCCGCGCCGAGCAGCTCGCCCTGGTGGCCGACATCTGCCGCTCCGTCGACGGCGTGCCGCTGGCCGTCGAGCTCGCCGCGGGCCGCACCCGGGCCTACGGACTGGCGGAGATCGCCGCGCAGGTCGCCCGGGACCCGGCGGCGCTGCGCCAGCTGCGGCGCGGTCCCTCCCGGCAGGAGACGGTGCGCTCCGCGGTCCAGTGGAGCTACCGCATGCTCACCGCCACCGAGCAGCTCGTGCACCGCCGCACGGCGGTGGTCCCCGGTCCCTTCACCGCCGACGCCGCGGCCCGGGTGGCCGGCGTCGAGCGCGCCGACGTCGACGACGTGCTCGTCGGGCTGGTGCACCGGTCGATGCTCGGGGCGCTCGGCCCCGCCCGGCCCGGGGGGCCGTCGCGCTTCGCGCAGCTCACGACGATCCGCGCGCACGGGCAGCACGAGCTCGCCGCCCTCCACGAGTCCGAGGCGGCCGTCCGCGCCCGCGACGCCCGGGTGGCCGAGCTGGTCGGGGCCCGGCCCCGGCTCGGGCATCCCGACGAGCGCCGCTGGTTCCAGGCCCTGGACGACGACCTGGCCGCGGTGCGCGCGACGCTGGACCACACGCTGGCCCTCACCGCAGATCCCCTGGGCTGCCGGCTCGTCGGGAACCTGACGATGTTCTGGTACCACCGCGGCCTCGTGCCGGAGGGCGGCCGGTTCTTCGCGCTCGCCCGTGACGTGCCCACGGCGTCGCCCCTCGAGCGCGCGCTGGTCCTGGTCGGCCTCGCGGGGGAGCGCGCGCTGGCGCAGCGGATGGACGTCGCCGACCCGCTGATCGCCGAGGCGCTGCGGGTGGGGGAGGACCGCACGCCGGACGGCGACGTGCGGTTCGGCGAGAGCCTCCTCGAGCTCGCGGGGGGCGTGCAGCTCGCGGGCGACCTCGCGGGCGCCGCGGACCTCGCGCGGCGGGCCCTCGGGATCGCCGACCGGCACGACGACGAGCGGCTCGCCCTCATCGCCCGGGCCCGGCTCGCGATGCTCCCGGGCGATCCGGCCGCGACGGCGTCCGCCCCGGAGATCTACGCGGCGGCGCAGGAGGAGAACCACTACGCGGCGCACCTCGCCGCCACGGCGGCGACCCTGGCCGCGGTCGCCCGCGGGGACGCCGCGACCGGCCTCGCGTGGTCCGACCGGATCCTGGACCTCCACCGCCGGCACGGCGTCGCCCAGGCGCCGGTGGTCCTGGAGATGCGGGCCAACCTCCTGACGATGGCCGGCGACCCGCTCGGGGCCGTGCGCCTCTACGCCGCGGCCCGGGCCCACAACCGGCGGGCGGGGCTCCCGTGGCCGAGCCGGGACATCACGGCGGCGCTGCTGGCGCGGGCCGCCGACCTCGTCGACCGCACCCGCTACGAGGACGCATGGCGCAGCGGGAGCGGTCTGACGCTGACCGACCTCGAGCCGTCGACGCCCCCGGGCGCCCCGGCGGTGGTGACGTTGGAGAGGTCTTGAAGCGCCGTGCGCCACGGTGGCCCTACGGCCGTCGCGACGAGGGTCGACCCGGAGGGAGACCGACATGACCGAGGACCCGCGCCCCTACGTCGAGGACCTGCTCGAGGTCCTGGCCGCCGACCCGCAGCGCACCGTCGTGCGGCGCGAGGGCGTCGACACCTCCGCCGCGGAGCTGGCCGGCGCGATCCACCGCTACGCCCGGGCGCTCGACGAGCTCGGGATCGGCCGCGGCGACCTCGTCGCGATGTACGCGCCGAACCGGGTCGAGGCCCTCGCGGTGCGCTACGCGACCCACGTCCTCGGTGCCGCCTCCGTCTACCTCTCCGCGCCGCCCGACCCCGACATCCGCGCCCGGATGCTCGTCGACTACGCGCCGCGGCTCGTGGTCGTCTTCCCGGAGACCCGGCACCTGCTGCCCACGACGACCGCGCCGGTCGCCGCCGTGGGGGCCGTGCCCGGCGTCGGGCTGCGCCTCGACGAGCTCGCTGCGGCCGCCTCCGACGCCCCGCTCGCCCCGCGGGCCCGTCCCGACGACCTCGCCGTCCTCGTCTCCTCCGGGGGCACCACCGGCGTCCCGAAGGCGAGCGTCCGCGACTTCGCGACCTGGACCGCCGCCGTGACCCCGCCGCGCCGGCCCGAGCGTCGCCAGCTCGCCGACGGCGCGCTGGCCTACCTCACCCAGATCCTGGTCGACCAGACGCTGCTCGGCGGCGGCACGGTGGTCCTGGCCGACGGCGTCGTCGCCGACGAGGTCCTGGCCGCGATCGAGGCCGAGCGGATCACCGACCTGTTCCTGGTGGAGCCCCAGCTCTTCGAGGTGATGGACCACCCCGACGTCGAGCGCCGCGACCTGTCGTCGCTGCGGGCCGTGACCCACATCGGGGCCTCCGCGGCGCCCACCCTGCGGATGCGCGCCCGGGCCCGGCTCGGCCCGGTGGTCGCCCACACCTACGGCGCCAGCGAGATGGGCATCGTGAGCGCGCTGCGTCCCGAGGAGCACGACCTCCACCACCCCGACCTGTTCACCTGCGCCGGGCACGTCGTCCCCGGGGTCGAGGTCCGGTTCCGCCTGCCCGACGGGTCGCTGCACCCGAGCGAGGGCTCCATCGAGGTGCGTTCCCCGCAGATGGCGCAGGGCTACCGGAACCGCCCGGACGAGCAGGCCGACCACTTCGTCGACGGCTGGTACCGCAGCGGCGACCTGGGCCGTCTCGACGACGAGGGCTACCTGCACTTCCTGGGCCGCGGCGTCGACTCGGAGGTGGTCGGCGGCGTGCTCGTCACCCCGACCACCCTGCAGGACGTCCTCTGCCGGGTGCCGGCGGTGCGCTACGCCGTGGTGGTCCCGGTGCTCTCCGACGGCGTGCGCCTCGCGGCGGTCGTCCCGTGGCCCGGCGCCGAGGTCGACGACGAGGCGTGCGTGGCCGCGGTCCGCGCGGAGTACGGGGACGGCGTGGCCGACTCGCTGCGAGTCCTCGCGGTCGACCGGGTGCCCCTCACCGAGCAGGGCAAGCCCGACCGGCGGGCCCTGCTGGAGCTGTTCCGGACGACCGCCTCCTCGGCCGGACGCCCCTGACGGGGCAGACTGCGACGGTGATCCGGAGCCGTGCCGCCGGTGGGGTGGTCGTCGACCCGCGGGGTCGGGTGGTCGTCGTGCGCCAACGCGCGTGGACGTGGTCGTTGCCCAAGGGCCACGTGGACCCCGGCGAGGGCGTGCTCGACGCGGCCCGGCGGGAGATCCACGAGGAGTGCGGCCTGGCCGACCTGGAGCTGGTGCGCGAGCTCGGGTCGTTCTCCCGGCTCGGCGTCGGTCGTGGCCTGCCCGAGTGGAAGACGATCACGCTCTACCTGTTCCGCAGCCCCGAGGCCGACCTGCGGCCGCTCGACCCGGCCAACCCGGAGGCCCGGTGGGTGCCGCCCGACGAGGTCGCGGGGCTGCTCTCGAACCCGGCCGACGGGCGGTTCTTCACCGAGCAGGTGCTGCCGGTGCTGTCCGCGGGGTGAGCCCCCGTGGTGATGTGGGCGACGCGGTGAACGCCGCGGCGCGGAAGTTCGTCACGCGGGAGGCGTGAGGCTCAGCCGTCGAAGCGGTCCACGTGGCGCACGGTGGGGCGGCGGATCGAGAAGGGGTTGTCCCAGGTCGAGTCGTCGACCTCGCCGACGGGCGGGCCGTTCGTCACCACCACGTAGGCCTCCCCGGTGTCGAAGATCGCCTGCACGGTCGCGGTGTCGGCGACGCGGCGGCCGGGCGCCGACGCGGGACCCCGGCGGCCGGGCCGGCGATCGGTGCGCGCCGCCAGCTGCCCCGACAGGGCCTGCCCGACCGTCGCGGTCCACTCCTCGGCGCCGTGCGCGAACCGCACCGAGCGGACCCGGTCCGTCGGGGGCGCCACCTCGGCGCCGGCGATCCCCGCGAGCTCGGCGTAGCGGGCCTCGGCGCCGTCAGGACCCTCGCCCGGCACGGAGAACGCGGTCATCCGGCCGCCCTCCCCGCCACGATCTGGTGCCGCGGGTACGGGCCGCGGCAGGACAGGTCGTCGTGCCGCAGATCCGCGACGCGCTCGGTGAGCCAGCGCGGCCCGGCGATCTCGCGCGCCCCCCACGGCGTCTCGCCCCACACCAGACCGCACTGCTCCGCGGTGGCCTCGGCGAGCCGGTCGCGGTGGTCGGGGAACACCTCGGCGTCGGCCACGACGGCCAGCCGCTCGAGGTCGACCGGGACGGCCGCGCCGTCGGGGGAGAGGACGGTGGCGCCGACGTAGGCGTGCACGTGCGGGCGGAGCCCGTTGGTCCCGGGGACGCGTTCCTCGACGATGTGGGTGATGCGCAGCCGGGCGGACGCGGGGGCGTCGGCGAGGTGGCGGTCCTGGACGAGGCGGGCGGTCACGCGGGCCTGCCGGATGTAGATCTTCCGGAGCAGGGCCAGGTCGCCCGAGTGCCCGGTCGACTCGAGCATCGTCATGTGGACGGCCAGCGAGAGCGGCATCGGCACGGTGACGTCGACGGCGTCGTCGGGCGGAAAGCCGGTGACCAGGTCGAACAGCGGCGCGGGATCCGCGCGCGGGCCGGACACCGACGTCACCCCGACCACCCCCGACCGCATCGTCGCGAGAGGTCAACCTACGGCGCCGGACCCGCTACCGCGAGGCGCGGTGGGCCTCCAGGAAGGCCGGCACGGCGTCGGCCCCGGCCACCGCGTCGGCGCTGATGACCTCGTCCACGGGGCGCCCGCGCAGCACCTGCTTGACCGGGCGCTCGAGCTTCTTGCCGGTCAGGGTGCGCGGCACCGCCGGGACGGCCGCGATGAGGTCGGGCACGTGGCGCGGGGAGAGGTTGCGGCGCAGCGCGGTCGCGATCCGGGCGCGGAGGTCGTCGTCGAGCTCGGCGCCGGGGACGAGCGCGACGAACAGCAGCAGCTCGCCCGCGCCGCCCTCGTCGTCCTCGAGGTGCACGACGAGCGAGTCGGCCACCTCCGCCATCGCCTCGACCACGTCGTAGAACTCGGCGGTACCCAGCCGCACCCCGCCGCGGTTCAGCGTCGCGTCCGAACGTCCGGTGATCACGCAGCTGCCGCGGTCGGTGAAGCGCACCCAGTCACCGTGGCGCCAGACGCCCGGGTAGGTGTCGAAGTAGGCCTCGCGGTAGCGCTCGCCGTCGGGGTCGTTCCAGAACCCGACCGGCATCGAGGGCATCGGGGCCCGCACGACGAGCTCGCCGAGCTGCTCGACGACGGAGTGGCCGTCCTCGTCGAACGCGGCGACGTCGTGGCCGAGGCACGGGCCGGACATCTCCCCGCGGTACACCGGCTGCCAGGGGCTGCCGCCGACGAAGCCGCTGCAGACGTCGGTGCCGCCGCTCAGCGGGTTGAGCACGATGTCGGGGCCGAGGTGCTCGTAGACCCAGTCGAACACCTCCGCCGGCAGCGGCGCCCCCGTGGTGCCGAGCTGGCGCAGCTGCGGCCACCGCGGCGGCACGACCCCGGCCTTGCGGCACGCCGACAGGAAGCCCGGGCTCGCGCCCAGCAGCGCGACGCCGGTCTCGGCCGCGAGCCGCCACTGCGCCTCCAGGTCGGGCCAGAGCGGGTTGCCGTCCAGCAGCACGACGGCGCCGCGGTGCAGCAGCACCGAGATCGTGATGTTCCACATCGCCCAGGCGGTGGTGGTGAACCACAGCGTCCGGTCGCCGGGCCGGATGTCGAAGTGCAGGCCGAAGAGCCGCAGGTGCTCGAGCAGGATGCCGCCGTGGCCGTGGACGATCGCCTTCGGCAGGCCCGTGGTGCCCGAGGAGAACAGCACGTAGAGCGGGTGGTCGAAGTCGAGCTCCGCGAACTCGAGCGGCCCGGGCTCGGCGAGGAGCTCGTCCCACGTCATCGCGTCGGGCACCGGGTGCGGCCCGTAGTCCAGGCCGACGACGTACCGCACGGTCGGCAGGCCCTCGCGGATGCGCGCGAGCTCGTCGCGCTGGTCGATCTCCTTGTCGCCGTAGCGGTAGGACGCCACGGCGAGCAGCACCGTCGGCTCCACCTGGGCGAGCCGGTCGACCACGCTGTGGGCGCCGAACTCCGGCGCGCACGCCGCCCAGACGGCGCCGAGGCTCGCGGCGGCGAGAAACGCGACGATCGTCTCGGGGACGTGCGGGAGGTACCCGACGACGCGGTCGCCCCGGCCGACGCCGAGGCGCTGCAGCCCGGCGCGGGCCCGCCCCACCTGGTCGCGCAGCTCGCCGAAGGTGAGGTCCCGGGGCCCGCGGGTCTGCGAGCGGGCGATGATCGCGGGGCGGTCGAGGTCGGCGTCGGTGCCGAGCATGTGCGCGGCGTAGTTCAGTCGGGCGCCCGGGAACCACTGCGCCCCGGGCATCGTCGTGGACCCCAGCACCCGCTCGTAGGTGCCGGGCACCCGGTAGTGCTCCCAGATCGACGCCCAGAACGCCTCCGGGTCGGCCACCGACCAGTGCCACATGTCGGTGTAGTCCTCGAACTCCAGCCCGCGGACGGACGCCAGGTGGTCCCGGTAGGCGCCGATCCCCGTGCCGTCGAGGGGGCCGGGCGCGCGCAACAGCTGGGGTCCCTCGACGGCGGTCATGGTCCGATCGTGCCGTGACCGCCGTCTCACCGCGAGGGGTTCGGCCTGCGGCCTCGTGCGTGTGTTTCCGTGCTGGGGCACGGAAACGCACGCACACTCGCTGAGGTGCCCACCCGGCCGCCCCCCGGGGTGACCGAACGATTGACCACTCCTGGTGCCGCGCTAGAGTGCAACTGTTCGGACGAAGGAGCGACGATGACGAGCACGATGCAGCGCCGGGTGGACATTCCCCGGCGCGTCGGCTGATCCAGGGAGCCGGCGCGCGTCACCTCGCCGACCGGCCCTGCGGTCCGCCTCGTCCCGCCGCACCGAATGCGAGCCCCCGTGATGACCTGCAGCCCCGACCTCGTCGAACTCCCCGACCTCACCGCCGTCGACCACCTCGTGCTGGAGGTCGACGGCCGTCAGGGTCTCGCCCACCTCGATCGGGTGGTGGGCCTGCTCCGGGGGCGCCGCCACCCGGTGGCCGGGCTGTCGTGCGACCTCGACGGAGACCTCGCCCGCATCGTCGTGTGGGGCGAGGACCTGCACGGCGGGGACGACGACGCCCTCGTCGTGCGGCGGCTGGAGCGGCTGCCCGGGGTGCTCGCGGTCCGCGTCGCGGCCGGCACCGCGGATCGTCGGGCGTGAGCATCGACCGAAAGGGGCACTGATGGCCGGTCGCGAGAGGCCGCCGCGGATCGACGACGTCGACCGCCGCGTGCTGGAGCTGCTCGGCGCCGACCCCCGGGCGTCGGTGCGGGCCCTGGCGCGGGCGATCGGGATGTCGGCCGGCGCGGTGGGGGAGCGGCTCGAGCGCCTGCAGGAGCGCGAGGTGATCCGCGGCTTCACCCTCGACGTCGACCCGGCCGCGCTGGGCTTCGGCCTCGAGGTGCTCGTCGCGATCGAGCTCCGTCAGGGCAACCCCGTGGAGAGCACGATCGACCTGCTCGCGGGTATCGCCGAGGTCCAGGCCATCCAGCTCGTGACCGGCCGCTGGGACCTCGTCCTGACCCTGCTGGTCCGCGACCAGCACCACCTGCGCGAGGTGCTGCTCGGCGACGTGTGGTCGGTGGCCGACTTCCAGCACAGCGAGACGATGATCATCCTCGAGACGCGGCGGCGCAGCGCGCGGGAGCCGGTCGGGGAGGAGACGGCCCGCACCGGGTCGGTCGAGCCGTAGCCCGGTGGGGACTCCCCGTCGGGCTCGTCGCCGGATCGCGGCGTGCAGGCCCCTGTCCGGACCCCGGGATCACCGGACGGCCGGGCGCGGCCACCGGAGATCGTCCGACTGACCGAATGACCAGATTCTGCACGCTGTGAGCCTCGTTTGTCCAGTGGAACCGATCCTCGAGCGCTCGATGTTCAGAGCGGGCATTGCCGGAGACGCGGGTCACACGGCAGACTCGTAGACCGGTCGACCCCTCCGACGGGACGGGGACGGCGGCGTGGCCGCGAGGGGGCGACACGATCGCGTGACCGCACGTCCGTCCGACCGAGAGATGAGAGAACCGTGGCCCAGCTGCAGGACAAGGTCGCCCTGATCACCGGAGGCGAGAGCGGGATCGGGCTCGCCTCGGCGAAGCTGTTCGTCGCCGAGGGCGCGAAGGTGGTGCTCGTCGGGATCGGCGAGGACGGCCTGGAGTCGGCCGTCGCCGAGATCGGCGAGGACCACGCGGTCTCCGCGGTCGCCGACGTCACCGACTCGGCCGCCGTGGCCGCCGCCGTGCGGACCGGGGTCGACCGCTTCGGGAACCTCGACGTCGTGTTCTCGAACGCCGGCATCTCCGGCGCGGTCGCGAAGATCGTCGACTACCCCGAGGACGTCTTCGCGCGGACCCTCGCCGTGCACGTGGGCGGCGCGTTCCACGTCCTCAAGCACACGCTGCCGGTGATGAACGACGGCGGCAGCGTCATCATCACCTCGAGCGTCGTCGGGCTCGTCGGGTTCGGCGACCTGTCCGCCTACGTCGCGGCCAAGCACGGCCAGGTCGGGCTCATGCGCTCGGCCGCCAAGGAGGTCGCCCCGCGCGGCATCCGGGTCAACACCCTGCACCCCGGACCCACCTCGACCCCGTTCCAGGACGACATCGAGATGACCGCGACCGGGAAGTCGCAGGCCGACGCGGCGAAGGACTTCGACGCGATGATCCCGCTCGGGCGCCACACCACCGTCGAGGAGATCGCGAAGGCCGCGCTCTACCTCGCCTCCGACGCCAGCTCGATGGTGACCAGCAGCACCTTCGCCATCGACGGCGGTATGAGCGGCTAGAGCCGCACCCCGACGAGAGGAGCCCGATGATGCGTTCTGCGGTGTACTACCGGCCCCACGACGTCCGGATCGACGACGTCGAGGTCCCCGAGGCGGGCCCGGGCCAGGTGAAGGTGCGCGTCGCCCACAACGGCGTGTGCGGCTCCGACCTGCACGAGTACTTCTCGTCGGAGACCTTCGTGCCGGTCCAGCCGCACCCGCAGACCGGGGTGCAGGCGCCGGTGGCCCTCGGCCACGAGTTCTCCGGCACCGTGGAGGCCGTCGGCGACGGCGTCACCCGGGTCGCGGTGGGCGACCGGGTCGCGGCCCGGCCGACCTACACCTGCGGGGAGTGCCCGTCCTGCCGGGCGGGGGCGCCGAACACCTGCCGGGTGCTCGCCTTCCACGGGCTCTCGGGGTTCGGCGGCGGCCTCTCGGAGTACACCGTGCTCCCGGAGAGCATGGTGTTCCCGCTGCCCGAGAACGTGTCCCTCGAGCTCGGCGCGCTCGTCGAGCCGATGGCCGTCTCGTACCACGCCGTCAAGCTCTCGGAGATCCAGCCGGGGCAGCTCGCCGTGATCGCGGGCCTCGGCCCGATCGGGGTGGGACTGTTCTTCGCCCTCCGGGCCCACGGCGTCACGAACATCATCGCCAGCGACCCGTCCGCCGAGCGCCGCGCGATCCTGACGAAGCTCGGCGCCGAGAACGTCATCGACCCCACGGTCACCGAGGTCGCCACCGCCGCCGCCGAGGTCACCGACGGACTCGGTGCCCACGTCGTCTTCGACGCCGCCGGGGTCGGGGCCGCGATCATCACCGGCATCGGGGCGCTCGCGCCGCGCGGGAAGATCGTCGTCGTGGGGATCCACGAGCAGGCGATGGAGCTCAACCCCACGGCGCTGCTGCTCGGTGAGGCGCAGATCGTCGCGTCGCTGGTCTACACCGACGACGACTACCGCGAGGTCATCGCGAGCATGTCCCGCGGCGAGATCACCGGCGAGGGCTGGGTCGACCACGCCCCCCTCGACGACCTGCTCACCGTCTACGACGAGCTGCGCCGCGGTGCCCGGATGAAGGTGCTGATCGACCTTTAACGGCTCCGCCGTTGTGCGTGTGCGTTTCCGTGCTGCAGCACGACAGCAACACAGCACGCCGATAGGGCACGCACACAGGCCGGAGGCCTCAACGTCGCCCGGGACGAATGGTTCGGCCCAGAGACGTACGCGCAGACGAAGACTCGGGCTCTCCCGGTTCCTAGCGTCGACCGCGTGCCACTCCCCGAGAACCCACCCCGTGTCCCCGACTCGCCGTTCGCCTCGATGCGGCCCCACCACACCGGCATCCGCTACCCCGACTTCGAGGACGCGCGCTCGTTCTGGGTCGACAAGCTGGACTGGCGCGTGCTGCAGACCTGGCCGTACGGCGACCTGACGCTGGCCTACGTGATGCCGCCCGACCATGACGACTTCCACCTCGAGATCCTCGCCGGCCCCGGCGCCGTCGCGCAGCCCGAGTTCGCGGACGTCGACGAGAGTCTCGGCGTCCACGGCCTCAACCACGTCTGTCTCGAGGTCGACAGCGTGGACGACACGCTCGCCGAGCTCCGCGCCCGGAACGTCGAGGTGGTGAACGAGCCCTTCGAGCTCGAGGCGATCAGCGCGCGGCTCGCGTTCTTCCGCGACCCGTGGGGCAACATGTTCGAGCTCTCGCAACGGATCGCGCCGTGACCGGCCGTGACCTCGAGGCGGAAGAGAGTCGCAAGCAGCTCGTGCGCTCGGCCTTCGACGACTGGGCCGCCGGCCGGGGTGGACCGTTCGCCCTGCTCGCCGACGAGGCGCGCTGGACGATCGTCGGGAACAGCCCGGTCTCGCGGACGTACGAGAGCCGGCGGGAGTTCCTCGACGTCGTCATCGACCCGTTCAACGCCCGGATGTCGGCGCCCCTCGTCCCGGTGGTCCGCGGGCTCTACGCCGACGGGGACTGGGTGGTCGCCCTGTTCGACGCGTCGGCGACCGCCTGCGACGGCCGCCCCTACCGCAACACCTACACCTGGTACCTGCGGCTGGTCGACGGCGCGATCGTCGAGGCCGTCGCCTTCTTCGACAGCATCGAGTTCGCCGACCTGTGGGAGCGGGTGACGCCGGCCTGAACGGCACCCGGAGTTCCTTCCCGACGATGCCCGGTGCCGCTACCGTCCCGTCGATGGCGGATCGTGCGGCCGGGTCCGTGTCGGAGGCCCTCGCGGCCCGGGCCCAAAGGATCGCCCGCGACGTCCACGCGGAGATCTCGGCGCACATCCCGACCTACGGGCGGGTGCCCCGCGCCGACGTCGAGGCGTCGGTGGTCCAGATCGTCGACGACGTCGAGGCGGTGCTCCGCGCCGGTGCCGTCCCGCCGCCGGCGAGCATCGCGCAGGCCGAGGAGTCGTCCCGGGCACGCGCCAAGCAGGGCGTCCCGATCCACGACATCATGCACGCCTTCCGCTTCTCGATGGGCGCCATCCGGGACGCCGTGTCGGCGATAGCGGCGGAGACCGCTCTCGACGCGGCGGAGACGGTGCGCCTGCTGACGCTGATGTGGTCCTACAGCGACGCGTACACGGTGAAGGTCGTCGCGGTGTACCGGCAGTCGGACATCGAGAGCGCCCTGGAGCAGGCGCGGCGCACCCAGCAGTTCCTGCTCGGCCTGCTCGACGGCACGCTCGAGGGCGGCGACCTCACCGCGGCGGCGTCCGCGCTGCTGCTGGACCCGGCATCGTCGTACCGCGCCGTGCGGGCCCGGCCGGCCCGGGGCGAGGTGGGGCCGCTGCTGCTCGAGCTGCAGCGCCAGGGCGCGCGGCACGAGGGGGTCAGCGTGTTCGCGGCGATCGGCGCCCAGTGCGTGGGCGTGGTGGCGTTCCGTCCCGAGGCGGTCGGGGACGACGGCGTGGTCGCGCTCGGCCCCGCCGTCGGTGTCACCGAGCTCGCCGTCTCGTTCCGCTCCGCGCACGCGGTGCTGGCGGCCGCGACCACCCTCGGCCTGTCCGGGGTGCACGACCTCGCGGACCTGAGCTGGCGCGCGGCCGCCGCGAACGCCGACGAGGTCACCGCGCTGCTCCGCGAGCGCTACCTGGCCCCGCTCGCCGACCAGGGCGAGTTCGGGCAGCTCGTGCTCGAGGCCGTGGCGGTCTACCTCGCGGAGGACCGGAGCGTCCCGCGGGCCGCCCGGGCCGTGCCGGTGCACGTCAACACACTGCGGTACCGGTTGCGCCGCTTCGAGGAGCTCACCGGATGCCGCCTCGACTCCACCGACACGATCGTCGAGGTGAGCTTCGCCCTCGGCGTCGCGGCGCGGGTGGTCTGACGGGTTCGAAGGGAGCGCGCGTGTACGACATCACGGGGCTGGCGGTGCTCGTGTTCTTCGGCGTCGCCATCCTGGTGGCCGAGCTGCTGGCGAAGCGGACCGGGTTCAACGGTCCCGTGCTGCTGATCGTCGGGGGGCTCGGGCTCGGGTTCCTGCCCTTCACCTCGACGATCCGGGTCCCGCCCGAGCTCGTCGTGCTGCTGTTCCTGCCGGCGCTCCTCTACTGGGAGGCGCTGACGGTCTCGTTGCGCGAGATCCGCAACGACTTCCGGACGCTCGTGCTGTCGTCGGTGTTCCTCGTGATCGCGACCGCCGCCGTGGTGGCCACCGTGGCGCACGTCGCGCTCGGCCTGAGCTGGCCGGTCGGGTTCGTCCTCGGCGCGATCGTCGCGCCGACGGATGCGACCGCGGTGACGGCCGTGGCCCGCGGTCTGCCGCGTCGCCCGCTGACGATGTTGCGGGCGGAGAGCCTGGTCAACGACGGGACGGCGCTCGTGCTCTTCGGCGTGGCGGTGGGCGTCGCGAGCGGGGCCGAGCCGTTCCGGGCGCTCGGCGTCCTGGAGGCGTTCGGCGTCTCCTACCTCGGCGGGATCGCGATCGGCCTCGTCGTGGCGTGGGTGGCCATCAAGGTCCGGCAGTTCGCGCGCGACGCGCTGCTCGAGAGCGTGGTCAGCCTGCTCACCCCGTTCGTCGCGTTCCTCATCGCCGAGGAGATCCACGCGTCCGGCGTGCTGGCGGTCGTCGTGTGCGGGCTCGCCCTGGGCCGGGTCGGTCCGCGCTCCATCGGCGCCCGCACCCGCGCGCAGGCCCACGCCTTCTGGCGCATCACGACCTTCCTGCTCAACGCGGCCCTCTTCCTGCTGGTCGGGCTCGAGCTCCCGGCGGCGCTGACCGGGTTCTCGTCGCGGACGCTCGGGTTCGGCGTGGTGGCGGCCCTGCTCGTGGCGGCGGCGGTGGTGCTGACGCGGTTGTCGTGGTTCTACGTGGTGCCCTACGTGATCCGGCTGCTCGACCGGCGCACGAGCCAGCGGGCGCGGCGGATGACCGCGCGGCAGCGACTGCCGCTGGCCTGGTCGGGCTTCCGCGGCGCGGTGTCGCTGGCGATCGCCCTGGCGGTGCCGCTCACCACGGTCGACGGGGCGCCGTTCCCCGACCGCGACCTGCTCCTCGTCGTCACCTTCGGCGTCATCCTGGTGACGCTCGTGGTGCAGGGCCTGACCCTGCCCGCCGTCATCCGCCTCGCCCACTACGGCCCGGACACGGCCGCGGACGAGGAGATGGCGCTCGCGCAGTCCCGCACGATCGACGGCGCGCTGGCGATCCTCCCGCGGGCCGCCGCCGACCACGGGGCGCCCGACGCCCTCGTCGAGCAGCTGCGCTCCGAGCACGAGAGCCGCCGGCGGCGGTCCGGCGCCGCTGCCGAGGAGGAGCGGCGCCGGGCCGACGACGACGTCGAGTCGGCGGTGCGGCTGGCCCTGCTGCGCGAGCGCCGTCGGGTCCTCGTCGGGCTGCGGGACGAGGGCCTGATCGACGATCAGGTGGTGCTCCGGGTCCAGGCCGAGCTGGACAACGAGGAGCTCGGCCTGACCGGCGCTCCCGGCCCGGAGTAGACGGCTCAGGCGAGCTGTCGACGCAGCTCCTCGCCGTCGTGCAGGGCGGTCATGTGCAGGAACCGCCCGTCCCGGACCTGGTAGATCGCGAACTCGACGATCCGGAACGAGGCCCCGGTGGGGGCCGCGCCGAGCCACTCCCGTGCCGGGGTGCCCGTGTTGACGAGGCGGGCGGCGAGCCGGTCGCCGTCGACGAGGAGCTCCTGGAGCTCCCAGTGCAGGTCGGGCACGGCGGCCATCGCCTGCCGCTGCACCGCGAGCACGTCGTCGCGGGTCCCGGGGGAGCCGTTGAGGGTGGGCTCGTCGTGGATGAACTCGTCCATCCGCCCGGTCTCGTGGGCGTTGAGCTCCGCGAGATAGCGCCCGTAGAACGATCGCAGGTCCTCAGTGCTCACGTCAGGCCGCCAGTTCCCCGCCGTCGACGACGATCTCGACGCCGTGGACGAAGCTGCTCTGCGAGGAGGCGAGGAACGCCACCGCGGCGGCGAGCTCCTCGGGGTGGGCGACCCGCTCGGCGGGGATGGCGGCCCCGATCGCGGCCTTCATCTCGTCGGCCCGCTCCCCGAACACGTCCTCGAACATCGGGGTGTCGACCGGGCCCGGCGAGATCACGTTGACGCGGACGCCCCGTCCACGGAGCTCGTTGGTCCAGGCGCGCGCGTAGGCCCGCACGGCCGCCTTCGACGCGCCGTAGTCGCCCATCCCGGCGGCGCCGTTCTGGGCCGCGGTCGAGCTGGCGAGGATCACCGAGGCGCCCTCGTTGAGCAGCGGCAGGGCCTTCTGCACCGTCAGGAGGACGCCCTTCACGTTGACGGCGAAGACGCGGTCGTGGTCCTCCTCCGTGACCTCCTCCAGCGTGGCGAGGTGGTTCACGCCCGCGTTGGCGAACACGACGTCCAGGCCCTTCCCGCGGGCGCGCACCTGCTCGTACAGGCGCTCGACGTCGGCCGCGACGCTGACGTCGCCCACCACGGCGGTCGCGTCGCCGATGGCGGCGACCGCCTTCTCCAGCTCCGGCTCCCGGCGCCCGACGACGAACACGTGCGCGCCCTCCGCGGCGAGCCGCTGGGCCGCCGCCAGCCCGATCCCCGTGCTGCCGCCGGTCACCACGGCCGTCCTGCCCTCGAGCAGTCCCATCGGTCGATCTCCTTCGTTCCGCATCGATCGTTGCAGAAATCGACGCTAGCACGTTGCGGAACGATCGATGCGGAAAGGTGAGGTCGCCGTCAGCAGAGCGGCCAGCGGCGGAGGGCGGCGTCGGCCGCCTCCTGGAGCTCCTCGGCGGGCACCCCGCTCGCCGCCTGCACCGCGAAGCCGTACGCGACGGCGGTGACCAGGCGGGCGAGGAGCCCCGGGTCGGTCTCCGGCGGCAGGTCGCCGTCGTCGACGGCGCGGCGGAAGCGCTCCCGGATGCGGGAGTAGCCCTCGTCCCGCCAGCCGACGAGGAGGTCGCGG
This sequence comes from Actinomycetospora atypica, assembly GCF_042653685.1. Classification (NCBI taxonomy): domain Bacteria; kingdom Bacillati; phylum Actinomycetota; class Actinomycetes; order Pseudonocardiales; family Pseudonocardiaceae; genus Actinomycetospora; species Actinomycetospora atypica. The sequence continues at coordinate 137,768 of NZ_JBHSIV010000005.1, forward strand.
ACCTCGCTCCCCGAATCACTGGTGGCCAGGGCGCCCTGCACCCCCAGGCAGCCGTGGGGCTGCTCCGGCCTGGTGGTGGTGCGGATGGTGCCGGCGAGGACCGCGCGGGCCACGTCGAGGGCGGTCGGCTCATCGAGGGCCTGCCGGAGGTAGGCGCTCGGGCCCTCGTCGTAGCGCTCGAGGGCCCTGCGGAACAGCGCCTCCTTGTTGCCGAACGTCCCGTACATGCTGGTGGTGGAGATGCCCATGGCGGAGGTGAGGTCGGTCAGGCTCGCGCCCTCGTAGCCCCGCTCCCAGAAGACCTGCAGGGCGCGCTCGAGGGCCTCGTCGGGGTCGAAGCCCCGGGGTCGACCGGTCGGACGGCGGCTTCCGGTTGCCATCCCTCCACGGTACTGCTTGCGCATCGATCGATCCTGAAGGCGACATCGCGCGGGCCGGTGTGCCGCGGCGCACGTGCAGGTGTCGCGGACACCGTGTCATGGTCATCCGGTGGGTGTGGGCACCACACTGCTCTGGGAGCGCGGGGGCGCGGGCGAGCCGCTCGTCCTGCTGCACGGCATGGGCAGCTCGCACGACGACTTCGCCGGGTTGCGCGGCCGGCTCGAGGCCTCCTACGACGTGCTGGCCGCAGACCTCCCGGGTCACGGCGGGTCGCCCTCCCTGATCGAGGAGCCCACCGTCGGCGCGATCACCGACGTCGTCGAGGCCGACCTCGACACGCTCGGCCTGTCGCGGGTCCACGTCCTGGGCAACTCGCTCGGCGCCCGGGTCGGGCTCGAGCTCGCGCGGCGCCACCGGGCCCGCTCGGTGGTGGCGATCGCGCCGTCGGGCATGAGCATGCCCCTGGAGCGCGTCTACCAGGGCTCGGTCCTCAGCGTGGCCCGCGTGGTCCTGCAGCGCGTCCGACCGGTGATCGAGCCGCTGTCCCGCGTCCGCCTGGGACGGGCCCTCCTGCTCGGCGGGCTCCGGGCCCGACCCCTGCGGGCGACGCGCGAGGAGGCATTGGCCGTCCGCGACGGGTTCGCCGACTCCGACGACTTCTGGCGGACGCTCTGGAGCGCGATCCTGACCGACCGCCCCACCGGGCTCGGCGACGTCGACTGCCCGGTGATCCTCGCGCAGGGCCTGTTCGACGGCGTCTCCGGCGGACAGACCGTCCGCTACGTGCCGGCCGTGCCCGGCGCCCGCTTCGAGCTGCTGCTCGGGGCCGGGCACGCCCCGCAGTCGGACACCCCCGACGACATCGTCCGGCTGGTGGACGAGGCCGCTGCCCGCTCGACGACCCCGCCCTAGGCCTCGCGGAGCGCGGCGAGGAGCGCCGGCGCGTAGCGCTCCGGGAGGTCCTCGAGGTCGGGCGCCAACGCCACGGCCCGCTGGACTCCGCACAACAGCCGCAGGACGTCGGTGGGCTCCAGGGAGTCGCTCACGAGGCCCGCGTCCTGGGCGTCCTCCACGAGAGTGGCCAGGGCCTCGTCGAACCGGTCGAGCAGCGCACCCACGGGCGTCCCCTGCTCGGCGTCCCCGGCCAGGACGTCGATGAACACCGGGTCCCGCCCGGTCTCGAGGCCGGCGACGACGAACTCGTGGAGCGACCGGGCGAGGTCCGGGCCGTCGCCGACCTCGGCCGCCTCCTCGAGGCGGAGCACCAGCTGCTCGAGCCGGTCGAGGACGAGGGCGCCGAGGAGGTCGGCGCGGGTGGGGAAGTGCCGGTACAACGTGCCCTGCCCGACCCCCGCGCGACGGGCCACCTCCCGCAGGCGCAGCGGCCCGTCGTTCTCGGCGAGCTCGGCGCGGGCCGCCTCGAGCAGCGCCGCACGGTTGCGGGCCGCGTCGGGACGCCGGGACGTGCCGGTCGAGGGGGTCACGTCGGCGATGCTACTGGACATACTGTCCGGTCAACCGGACGCGCGATCCGTTCTCAGCCGATCAAGGGGTCCACCTGTTCCTGTCAGGAGGAGGACAACGAGTCCGTTCGTCGCTCGATCCGAGGCGTCGTCACGGCTTCCCGGGGCGAGTAGGGTTCTGCGCCCATGACCGCCCTGCGGGAGGGGTGACGCCGTGTCGAGCAAGACGTCGTTGACCGCACTGGTGCGGGAGCACCTCGAGATCGCCCGGCGCGTGTCCAGTGGGCGCAGCGCCCACACCGTCTACGGCGGCCACGAGCACGTCCTGCGCCAGACCCTCATCGCCATCGCCGCCGGCCGCGATCTCGCCGAGCACGAGAGCCCCGGCGAGGCCACCGTGCACGTGCTGCACGGACGGGTTCGCCTCACCGCCGGCGACCTCGTGTGGGAGGGCCTGGCCGGGGACCTGCTGGTGGTCCCGCCGGAGCGGCACGGCCTGTCGGCACTCGAGGACTCCGCGGTCCTGCTGACCGTGGGCGCCCACCGGCGGGGCGCCTGAGCGACGGGACGTCGCTCACCGCGCGCGGTGAGCCCCCCGGCCCTGGGAGGCGGTCCACCAGTCCGTGACCGCCCGGAGCGCCCGAGGTCGGCCCGTGGCCGCCCTCGACGGGTGCGGCCAGTCGGTGCGGCGCCGGGCCGACCCGGCGGCGCCGCCACGTCCCGATGCGCGCCGGGTGCCCTCGGCGTCCCGGCTGACCGCGTCGTAGACGAGGAACACCTCCTCGAGCGGCGCGGCCACGAGGGCCGCCAGGAACTCCGGGACGGCGACCCCGGCCAGCCACAGTGCCCCGCCCCGCTCGACGAGGTCGGCACGGGTGCGGGCGAGGGCGGGCAACAGGGCGGCGCCGTCGCAGGCGTGGGTGAGGTCGACGACCACCTCGGCGGCCCTCCCGGCCACGAGACCCCGCAGGGCGCCCGATACCTCGGTGGCCCTCGCACGGTCGACGACACCGGTGACGACCACGGTGACCCGCCCGCCCGCGGAGATCACCTCGACGCCCGGCCGGGGCGGCGGCCCGGACCCGCGGTCGTCGGGCGCCTGTGTCACTTCGTCCTGGAACCCCTGCGCCATGATCGGCCCCCCGGCCTGGTCGCTCGGTCGCGCGAGCACTGGCGGCGCCGGGTCCGGGGCGTCACGTGCCTCGAGAGTATCGATGCTGGTCATGGCCCTGCAAGCGGAACGGGACCCGTCGGGCCCGGGCTCGGACCAGGACAGGACCTGACCGGCTCCCGATCTAGCGTCGGGGACGCGCCGACCCGACGGTCGGAGCGCCCACCGACCGGGAGCACCTCCATGAACCTCGTCTCCGTCCGCGTGATCACCGACGACGTCGCCCGCCTCGTTGACTTCTACGAACGCGTGACGCGGCGGTCGGCGATCTGGGGGAACGCGGAGTTCGCCGAGATCGGCACCACGTCCGGCACCCTGGCGATCGGCAGCACCCGGACCGTAGGGCTCTTCGGGCCCGGCTCGGCCGAGTCCGCAGCCAACCGCTCGGTCATCCTCGAGTTCATCGTCGAGGACGTCGACGCCGAGTACGAGGCCCTGCGGTCCTGGGTCGCGGAGTTCGTCACCGCGCCCACGACGATGCCCTGGGGCAACCGCGCCCTGCTCCTCCGGGACCCGGACGGGAACCTCGTCAACCTCTTCACGCCCGTGACCGACGCCGCGGTCGCAAAGTTCGCGACGACGTCGCGCTGACCGGCCGGTCGCCCTCACTCCTGGGTCGTTACCGGGCGTGACGGTCGGGAGGTCCGTCCGGGGTGTAGGGTCCGGTCCGGCGGTTCGACACCACGGACCGTGATCGGACTCGGGACGCAGCCCTGCTCAGGCGGGTGCGCGCGCCCGGTGGTCCCGCGGTTCATGTGCTTCCCGTGCCACCGGTAGCGGTGGGGGCAGAGCGTCGTGCATGCCTCTTCGGCTCTGCCTCGCCAGCACTCACTTCCTCGTTGCTGTGCCCCGTCTCTCGCAGCAACCTGTGAAGGTGGGACCCGTCCATGGAGCCCGGCCGGACCGACCAACTCGTCGTCGCCCTGCGGTCCGCCGCGCGATCGCTGACCGATCGCCGCAGCATCCGTGACCTGGAGGAGACGCTCGGACGCATCGTCTCGTGCGCGATGGAGACGATCCCCGGGGTGGACGCGGCCAGCGTCTCGATGACCGAGCACGGGCGGATCGAGACGCGCCACCCCACGAGTGAGGCCATCCGGAAGATCGACGACATCCAGAGCCGGCTGTTCGAGGGCCCGTGCATCAGCGCGCTCGAGGACCGGCCGGACAGCGGGATCGTCATCGCCCAGGACCTCGCCGGCGGCGACGCCGCGCGCTGGCCCCGGTTCGCCCCGGGGGCCGTCGCCGCCGGGTACCGCGGTCTGATGTCGACCACGTTGACCTCCGACGGCGGGGTCCGCGGGTCGTTGAACCTGTACTCGCGGCAACCGGACGCGTTCGACGAGCACGCACGCACCCTGGCCGGGCTCTTCGGCGTGCAGGCCGCGCTGGTGCTCGTGGGCGTCAACCAGGCGGCGAACCTGCAGAAGGCCGTCGACAGCCGCGACGTGATCGGGCAGGCCAAGGGCATCCTCATGGAACGGTTCGGGGTCGACGACCAGACCGCGTTCCAGATGCTGGTGCGGTCCTCGCAGGACACCAACCTCAAGCTCACGGCGGTCGCCCGCTGGCTCCCCACGGAGGCGGCGAACTCGGCCCGACCCGACGCCGGACGCGTCGACCGACCCGGGCGCTAGTCCGGGTGGTAGTCGTTCGCGGTCCGCTCGGCGGCGAGGAACGCCTCGAGCTCCGCGTCGTGGCCGACCTCGTGCTCGTACGTGGGGTGGAGCTCGCCGGAGGCCGGGTCGTGGGCCGAGGACGGCGAGGGGTCGGCAGGCGAGATGTCCATGCGGACAACCCTGGTCCGATTCGTCCTCCGGGGGAACCGTCGAACGACTGAAGTCCGGCCCGGTCCCCGCCCGGACAGGGCGCCGGAGCTACCGGGCCTCGTCCTGCAGGCCTCGGGCGAAGCCGGTGACGGCGCGGACGGCGTCGAGGTAGACGTCGGGCATGGCCGCGCGGAACAGGATCTCCCCGACGTGGCAGAGGCCGAGGTTGACCTTGCCGACCGACCGCACCCCGTGGGCGAGGAGCCGCCGGTGGTAGGCCAGGCCCTCGTCGCGCAGGGGGTCGAGCTCGTTCACGACGATGACGTGGGGCGGCAGCCCCGCGAGGTCGGCGCCCGTGGCCCGGTAGGGCCAGCAGGTCGGTTCGTCGCGGTTCGCGGCGCCCGGGTCGTACACCTCGGCCAGGGGCGTGAAGAGCTCGCGGTTGAGCCAGTACCGGTCGTTCTCGGTCAGCGACGCCAGCTCGCCGACCGCGCCCTCCCAGTCCCCGACGATGTACGGCGACTGCGCGTAGACCCCGGCGATGACGTCGAGCCAGCCCTCCCGCCTCGCCTTGAGGGCGAGCGCCAGGGCGATGTTGCCGCCGCCCGAGTCGCCCGTGACGACGATGTCGGTGATGCCGAGCTCCGCGCGGTTCTCGCCGACCCAGCGCAGGGCCGCGGCGCAGTCGTTCAACCCGGCGGGGAACGGGTGCGGCCCGTGCACGCCCCCGCCGTTGCGGTACTCCACCCCGACGACGACCGTGCCGGCGGCCGCGAGCTCCTCGCGCCAGTTGCGGTAGACGGGTCCGGAGCCCGACAGCATCACCATGCCGCCGCCGTGGATCTGGAGCAGGCCGGGAAGAGGGCCGTCGGCATCGGCGGGGCGGACGACGTAGAGGGTGATCGCGTTGCCGTCCGGGCCGTCGATCGTCCGCTCCTCGGACACGACGCCCTGCGCCCGCGGCGCACCCTCGGCGAGGACGGTGAACAGGCCCTCGAACCCGACCTCGGTCGCCGTGACGAAGTCGCGGAGCTCCTCGAGCGGCGTGTCCGGGCCGGGCGCTCCGCCCGCCGCCTGGTCGCCGAGCCCGAGCGGGCCGAGCACGGCCATCATCCGCGGATCGGCCCGCGGGTCGGTGCCGAGGCTCCGGTCGGGGTCGCCGAGGCGACCGGGCGGGACGGGCGTGGTCGTCGTGCCGGTCATGTCTGCTCCTCGACGAGCGCTGGGGCCCGCCGGAGTATGACGACGGTCACGAACGACGGTCAACGCGCTCGCGACTGCCCGACGCCTCGCGCTCCTGCTCTCCCTCGTAGGTGGCCGCCTCGACGGCGGCGTCGCTGTCGAGCCCCGAGCCGATCGCCCCCGCGACCGTCGCGAAGCCGGTGGCGAGCCAGGCGAGTCGCACGTGGTCGACGAAGCCCTCCCACGTCGCGGCGTCGCTGGAGTAGACCGGCGGCTCGAGGAAGAACACCGTCACGACGATGTTGAAGGCGAACACCGCCGCCGCCATCGTCACCACCCCGATCAGCAGGGTGAGCACGGTGGAGAGGTTCCACAGGACGGGGTCCCAGCGGTCGCCCAGCTCCTCACGGCTGCGCCAGAGACGGTGGGCGCCGAGGATCCAGCCGACCATCATCACCACGGCCGCCACCATCGTGATGACGAGCTTCGTCGTGCTGAGCGCGCCGGCGAGCTGCCAGATCGTCGAGGTGATGATCAGGTAGGCGCTGGTGGCGAGGACCGCCGCGAGCGCACTGCGCATGCCGAGCACCAGACGCCACGGGCGGTTCGCGATCACCATGCCCGCGAGCAGCCGCAGCCGTCCGGCACGTCGGGAAGTCATGGTCGACATGCTGCCCGCCGGGTCCGACCGGTCGCGATCAGGGCCGGGAGCGGGCCCGGAGGACGCCGGCGGCCTCGCGCGGGGAGCCGACGGCGGACATCGCGAGCCGTGCGTCGATCTTCATCCGACGTGTCCGCTCCCCGTGTCGACCTCGATCTTCCCGACGAGCATCGCATCCGCCCCGGCAGACTCGTCGCCGAACGCCCAGCGACGGACACACCCCGGAGGCCGCCCGTGACCGACACCGTGAGCATCGACCCCGGGCAGCTGGACGCGATCGACGTCCACGTCCACATCGAGGTCGACGCCGCCGGGCGGCGCAGCCTGCCCGAGGCCTACCTGCAGGCCGCCGCGGCCTACTTCGGCGCCCACCCCGCCACCCCCACGATCGACGAGATCGCCGAGCACTACCGCGCGGCGCGGATGGCCGCGGTCGTGTTCACCGTCGACGCCGAGGCGTTCCTGGGCCACCCCGCGCTGTCCAACGACGAGGTGGCCGAGGGCGCCGCCCGCCACCCCGACGTCCTGATCCCGTTCGCGGGCATCGACCCGGCCAAGGGCGCCGCGGGGGCCGCGGATCTGGAGCGCCTCATCGTCGGGAAGGGGGTGCGCGGGCTCAAGCTGCACCCGAGCCTGCAGGACTTCGACCCCACCGACCGCAGCGCGTACCCGCTGCTGGAGGTGGCGCAGGCGCACCGGGTGCCGGTGGTGTTCCACACCGGGCAGACCGGGATCGGGTCGAGGATGCCCGGCGGGGGCGGCATCCGGCTGCGGCTGTCGAACCCGATGCTGATCGACGACGTCGCGGTCGACTTCCCCGACCTGACGATCGTCATGGCGCACCCGTCGGTGCCGTGGCAGGACGAGGCGATCGCGGTGGCGACCCACAAGCCGAACGTGCACATCGACCTGTCGGGCTGGTCGCCGAAGTACTTCCCGCCCCAGCTGGTGCGCGCCGCGAACACGATGCTGCAGGACAAGGTGCTCTTCGGGTCGGACCACCCGCTGCTGTCCCCGGAGCGGTGGATGAAGGCCTTCGACCAGCTGGAGATCAAGCCCGAGGTGCGCCCGAAGATCCTCAAGGACAACGCGGTGCGCGTCCTCGGGCTCGGCGCCTGAGGGCGGGGAGGGTCAGACCTTCGTGCCGGTGAGCACGGCGCGGAGCACGTCGAGGACCGCGATGGGGCGCTCCTGCTCCGGGGTCCGGTCCCACACGCGGCCGAGCTGCTCCCCGAACGTCGTGAGGAGGTCGGGGCGTGCGGGCCCGAGCTCGTCGACCTTGTCGTGGACGGCGTCGAAGAGGTCGATCGCGGCGTCGCGCAGGCCGGGGACGAACTGGTCGAGCCCGCGTCCCGCGATCTCGAGGTCGGGCTCCACGTGTCCTCCATCGTCGACCGGCGACGGTCTGCCCGCCCGCTCCGTGAACGATATCGGCGCGGTGGCTCCACCGGCTCCGTCTCGTGCGTCACTCCGCCGCCGCAGCCCGTCCCCGGAGTGATCACGGGGCCGGTGGACGGCCCGTGTCGGCGTAGCGTCGAGAAGATGGCCAAGAAGCACAAGGACGAGACCGTCGCCGCGGCGAAGCACCCCACGAACGCCGGGACGCCGCCGCCCACCACCCCGGCGGCCCCGGTGGGTGCGGCGGTGGAGATCTCCCGCCCGGTCGACGTGCCGAACGCGCACCCGGCCTCGTCGGGATGGGTGGAGCCGGTGGGGGAGACCCTCGCGGTGACGGTGCGGACGGTGCGCGACCTGCTGCCCTCGCGGCTGCCGGTGTTCCTGGGGACCACCGCGCTGCTGGTGACCGGCCTGATCGACCCGCCGGTCGCCCTGGGCCTGGGTCTCGCCTTCGAGGCGGTCCGCCGCTGGGAGCCCGCGACTCCCCGCTGACGGGTCAGCAGCAGCCGTCCTCCCGGGCGAGGACCCCGTCGGTCCCGTAGACCGCCGAGTCCTCCTTGACGGTGTAGACCTCCCAGGGCTCGGCGCCGGGGCCGTGCACCCAGACCTTGTCCTGGCGGGCGTAGCAGCAGGTGGTGTCGTCCTCCACCTGCGTGAACAGGCCGAGCTCGTCCAGGCGGGCGGTGGCGGCGTCGACCTCGCCGGTGGTCGCCACCTCGACCCCGAGGTGGTCCATCACGGTGGGCCGGCCGGGCTCGCCCTCGAGCAGCACCAGCTTCAGCGGCGGGTCGGCCACGGCGAAGTTGGCGTAGCCGGGCCGGCGCTTGGCCGGCTCGACGCCGAGCAACGACGTGTAGAAGCGCACCGACCCCTCGAGGTCGGACACCCGCAGGGCCAGCTGCACTCGCGACATCACGCACTCCCCGGTTCGACGACGGTCGAGGCCCACCGTGCGGCCTGCTTCGACGTGCGTCAAGATAGAACGATGTCGAAGCAGGAGGAGCGGGTCCTCGACCGGCCCGCCGGGGCCGTCGGGTGTTCCCCGCTGGTGCGGGAGCCGCTGTCGGCGGACCGGTCGGCCGAGCTGGCCCGGGTGTTCAAGGCGCTGGGCGACCCCGTGCGGCTCCGGCTGCTCTCCCTGATCGCGTCCCACGCGGGCGGCGAGGCGTGCGTCTGCGACCTCACCGGGGTCTTCGAGCTGTCGGGCCCGACGATCTCCCACCACCTGAAGGTGCTGCGCGAGGCCGGTCTGATCACCGGGGAGCGACGGGGAACCTGGATCTACTACCGGGTGCGGCCGGAGCTGCTCGGGCGGCTGTCCGACGTGCTCGTCCCGGAGATGACGGCGTGAGCGCCTTCGGTACGCGGACCGATCAGGGCGACGCCGGCGTCGTCGCGACGCTGTCGACGCTCGACCGGTTCCTGCCCGTGTGGATCCTCGCCGCGATGGTGGTCGGCCTGCTCGCCGGACGTCTGGTCCCCGGCCTCGGCGAGGCCCTCGGCGCGGTCGCGATCGACGGGGTCTCTCTCCCGATCGCCCTCGGGCTGCTGGTGATGATGTACCCGGTGCTGGCGAAGGTCCGCTACGACCGCCTCGGTACCGTCACCTCCGACAAGCGCCTGCTGGTCTCCTCGTTGATCCTCAATTGGATCCTCGGTCCGGCACTGATGTTCGCGCTGGCGTGGCTGCTGCTGCCGGACCTGCCCGAGTACCGCACCGGCCTGATCGTCGTCGGGCTGGCCCGGTGCATCGCCATGGTCGTCATCTGGAACGACCTGGCCTGCGGCGACCGCGAGGCCGCCGCCGTGCTGGTCGCGCTCAACTCCGTCTTCCAGGTGATCGCCTTCGGCGCCCTGGGCTGGTTCTACCTCGCGGTCCTCCCGGCCTGGCTCGGCCTGCCCGCCGCGGGGCTCGACGTCTCGCCCTGGGCGATCGTCCGCTCCGTGCTGATCTTCCTCGGGATCCCGCTGCTCGCCGGCTACCTGACCCGTCGGATCGGGGAGCGGGCGCGCGGCCGCGACTGGTACGAGACGACCTTCCTGCCGCGGATCGGCCCGTTCGCGCTCTACGGGCTGCTGTTCACGATCGTCGTCCTCTTCGCGCTGCAGGGCGACGCAATCGTCTCCCGGCCCCTCGACGTCGTCCGGATCGCCCTGCCCCTGCTCATCTACTTCGCCGTGATGTGGGCCGGGTCCTACGCCTTCGGTCGCGCGGTCGGGCTGGGCTACGAGCGCACCACCACGCTCGCGTTCACCGCCGCGGGCAACAATTTCGAGCTCGCCATCGCCGTCGCGATCGCCACCTGGGGCGCGACGTCCGGGCAGGCGCTCGCCGGGGTCGTCGGGCCGCTGATCGAGGTCCCCGTGCTGGTGGCGCTGGTCTACGTGTCCCTCGCCCTGCGTCGCCGGCTCTTCCCGGCCGTCCCTCCCGAGGAGGCCCGCCGTGGCTGACCGACGTCCCGAGGTCCTGTTCGTGTGCGTGCACAACGCCGGGCGCTCCCAGATGGCGGCCGCCCTGCTCGCCCACCACGCCGCGGGCCGGGTCGCGGTGCGCTCCGCGGGCTCCGCCCCCGCCGACACGATCAACCCGGCGGTGCGCGAGGTGATGGACGAGCTCGGCATCGACCTGTCCCGGGAGGTCCCGACCCGGCTGACGTCCGACGACGTGGAGGCCGCTGACGTCGTCATCACGATGGGGTGCGGCGACGCGTGCCCGGTCTTCCCGGGCAAGCGCTACCTCGACTGGGAGCTCGACGACCCGGCCGGGAGGAGCGTCGACGAGGTGCGCCCGATCCGCGACGACATCGACCGGAGGGTCCGCGGCCTCCTGGCCGAGCTGACCGCCGGCTCGGACTGACCCACGTCACATTGTCTCGAATCGGTAACGGTGGCGGGCCGGCGGCCGATAGACGACATGGAAGTGACCGCGCCCGACGTCGTCCCCGACGGGAGGCAGACGATGCACGATCCCCTGTCCGACACCCCACCCGCGGCACCGCCCGGGAGCCCCGAGGCTCTCGACGGCGGTTGTCTCTGTTCGGTGCTGCTCAACCGGATGCCCACCGACAGACGCGGGAACGACTTCGTCAATCCGCTCTGCCCGCTCCACGGGCCGGCCGCGAGCCGGCCCCCGCCACCCCCGGCGGTCGAGTCCTCCGAGGGGCGTGACGCGTGACCCCGCCACCTCCCCGACCCGTCCCGGGGCACCGCCAGGACGGGCTGCACCAGCAGTACCGCGACCTGCTCCGGGAGCGGGTCCTCGAGACCGCCTCCACCGCCGCCACCCAGTTCGGCTGGGAACGCGTCCGCATCGCCGACCTGGCCAAGCTCTCCGGGGTCTCGCGCTCGGCGCTGGCCCGGGTCTTCGGCGACAAGGACGGGATCGCGACCGCGCTCGTCGCCCACGAGGCCGACCGCGTCATCGCCCGGGTCGGCCAGGCCCTGCTCGACGCCCCGAACCTGGAGGCCGGGCTGCTGACCGCGCTCCGGATCGCCGTATCCGCGCGGGAGGGGCAGCCCTTCCTCGCGGCGGTCCTCGACGCCGACCACGGCGACACCGCGCTGCTCCCGCTGCTCACCACGGGCAGCGCCCCGATCATCGCCCGGGCACGGCTGATGCTGACGACCGCGCTCCGGTCGCGCCGCCCGCGGCTCCCGACGGCCGTGCTCGACGATGCCGCCGACGTCGTCGTGCGGGCCACGCTCAGCCACCTCACCGCGCCCGACCACGACCCCGAGGCGGCCGTCGCCCGGCTCCACCGGCTGGCCTGCCGGCTCCTCGACGTGGCCGTCACCCCCGCCTGAGCCGGACCGCCCGTCCCAGGAGCCCGACGAGGAGCACACCCAGCCCGGCGAGCAGGCTGACCGGGGGGAGCGTGGCGGCGAGCACGACGCACCCCACCAGCCCGGTCACGGCGATCGCGGTGGACCGTCGCCCGGCCTCGCGCAGGGTGAGCGCCGAGGCGTTCGCGATCGCGTAGTAGACGAGCACCGCGAAGCTGGAGAACCCGATCACCGCGCGGACGTCGGTCGTCGTCACCAGCACCAGGACGACGACGCCCACGACGATCTCCGCGCGGTGCGGCACGCGGGAGCGGGGGTGGATCGCGGCGAGGACGTGGGGGAGCTCGCGATCGCGCGCCATGGCCAGCGTGGTGCGCGCGACCCCGGCCAGCAGGGAGAGCAGCACCCCGGCCGCGGCCACGGCGCCGCCGACGCGCACGACCACTGCCAACGGCCCACCGGCGGCCGTGGCCAGCGGGGTCGGCGACGCGGCGAGGGCGGCGGGCCCCACGGCGGCCAGCGCGGTCGCCCCGACCACGGCGTAGACGACCACGACGATGCCCAGGGCCAGCGGGATCGCCCGCGGGATCGTCCGGGCGGGGTCGCGCACCTCCTCGCCCAGCGTGGCGATACGGGCGTAGCCGGCGAAGGCGAAGAACAGCAGCCCGGCGGCCTGCAGCACCCCGAGCGGGCCCTGCGGGAACCAGTCGACGAGCCGGTCGGCGCCGGCGTCCGGGGTGGTGACGGCGCCCGCGACCACCGCGGCCAGGGCGAGGAACACGAGGACCACCAGCACCCGGGTCACCCCCGCGGTCTTCGACACCCCGAGCAGGTTGACCACCACGAGCACCACCACCGCGGCCGCGGCGACCGTCCGGGCGTGCTCGGGCCAGGCGTAGGCGCCGAGGGTCAGGGCCATCGCCGCGCAGGAGGCGGTCTTCCCGACGACGAACCCCCAGCCCGCCAGGAAACCCCACGGGTCACCGAGGCGGCGCCGCCCGTAGACGTAGGTGCCGCCCGACTCGGGGTACACCGCGGCGAGGCGGGCCGAGGAGGTGGCGTTGGCGTAGGCCACGACCGCGGCGAGCGCCAGCGCGATCAGCAGGCCCGACCCCGCCACGGCCGCGGCGGGGCCGAAGGCGGCGAACACCCCGGCCCCGAGCATGGAGCCGAGACCGATCACCACGGCGTCCCCGAGCCCGAGCCGACGTTCCAGGGAGGGCGGGTCGTCGGGAGCGGGGCCGGACGAGGCGGTCACGGGGCTGCGGTGCCCGGCGGGTGGCCCGCGTACTCCTCGGTGCGACGGGGTCGTCCCTATCCTCGGCGCCATGATCGGTACGCCCCGGGCCCTGCTCGCCGTCGCGGCCCTGCCCGTCGCCGCCCTCGGGGTGCACGTCCGCCGCAACCTGGGGGCGCGGCGCGCCGAGCTCCGGCGGGCCGCGGCGGGGTCGGTGAACGCGCCCGACGGGACCTTCGCCAACCGTGAGCCGGGGCTGCCGCGCCCCGACGTGACGCTGCGCCAGGTGGCGACCATGGTGCTCCGCCGTCGCGCGCTGGGCCGGCCGCCGGGGGAGATCCCGCTCCGGCGCGACACCCCGGGGCGCGCGGCCCTCGCGGCGACGTGGTTCGGCCACGCGAGCACCCTGCTCGAGGTGGACGGCCGCCGCGTGCTCGTCGACCCGGTCTGGTCGCGGCGCACCTCGCCCGTCCCGGGCTTCGGACCCGAGCGCCTGCACGAGTTCGCGGTGGCGGTCGACGAGCTCGGCGAGATCGACGTCGTCCTGCTCAGCCACGACCACTACGACCACCTCGACCGCGCCACCGTCACCCGGCTCGCCCGGCGCACCGGTGCCGTGTTCGTCGCGCCGCTCGGGGTCGGCGCCCACCTGCGGGCCTGGGGCGTCGCCGCCGCCCGCATCGTCGAGGCCGACTGGGACGACGCCGTCGGGGTCGTCGGCCTGACGTTCACCTGCCTCGAGGCCCGGCACTTCTCGGGCCGCGGCCTCCGCCGCAACACCACGCAGTGGGCGGCGTGGAAGGTGGCCGGGCCCGGCCACACCGTCTACGTCGCCGGCGACACGGGCCCGACGACCGCCCACGCCCGGGCCGGCGCGGCGCACGGCCCGTTCGACCTCACCCTCATGCCCGTCGGGGCCTACGCGGACATCTGGCCCGACGTCCACACCACGCCCGAGCAGGCCGTCGCGGGCCACGTCGACCTCGGCGGCCGGGTGATGCTGCCGGTGCACTGGGCGACCTACGCGCTCGGCTTCCACCCGTGGGACGAGCCGGGGGAGCGCACGCTCCGGGCGGCCGCCGAGCACGACGTGGTGCTGGCGCTCCCGCGGCCCGGCGAGCGCCTCGACCTCACGCGTCCCGACGACCGCGGTGCGCCCTGGTGGCGGGACGTGCGCACGCGCGGCCGTTCGTGGCGACGACGGTTCGCCCGCTTGGCCCCTCGGGATCCTTCCGTGTCGTGCCGATCCAGAGCGTGACGGCAGACGAGGGGAAACCACTCCTCCCGGTCATGAGGAGGTCGGACCATCTTCGGCGACATCACGAGCCCCAGCGGACGGCACCACGCCCCGACGGCCCCGCGCCCCTCCCGACGACGCTGGTGGATGGCGCTGACGCTGTCGAGCGTGGCCGTCGCCGCCGCGGGGACGTTCGCGGTGCCGGCGCTGGCCGATGCCGTCTCGACCGAGAACAACTCCGTGGCCCGGGCGGCCCACGCCGAGGCGGCGGTCCCGGGCACCCCGTGCTCGGTGTCGGTGCGGGCCTGCGTCGACCTCGAGACCCAGCGTGCCTGGCTGGCCCGGGACGGGGAGGTCGTCCGCGGCCCGATGACGATCGCCACCGGCGGCGAGGGGTACGCGACGCCGGTCGGGCACTCGTTGCGCGTCTACCGCAAGGACAAGGACCACGTCAGCGGCGAGTCGAGGACGCCCGACGGCCGTCCCGCCCCGATGCCGTACTCGGTCTTCTTCAACGACGGCGGCATCGCCTTCCACGCCGGCGACCCGGCCCGGTCCTCGGCCGGCTGCGTCCGGATGGAGGACGACGACGCGAAGGCGACGTTCGCCGAGCTCCAGATCGGCGACAAGGTCCAGGTCGTCAACGGCTCCGTGGAGCGTGCCCATCGCTGAGCCGGTCGCGGCGGGGTCTAGGCGACGGCGGGGGTCGGGTCCGTGGAGATCGTGCGGCGGGCGGCGACGAGCGTGACGGCGGCCAGCAGGGCGAACGCGGGCACGGCGGCGACGCCGAGGACCGCGAGGACGGCGGGCTGGTCGGCGAGGTAGGCCGCGCCGCGCAGCCCGAGGTTGACGACGTGCAGCGCGACGCCCGCGAGCGTGGAGAGGGTGTAGACGCGCAGCAGCGCGGCGTGGTCGCGCCAGTCGGTGGGCCCGCCGACGAGCCGGTTGAACAGCACCCCGGTGACCGGGCGGCGCACGATCACCGAGGCGAGGAACACCACGCCGAGCGCGGCCGGGATCAGGGTGGGGAGCAGGAAGAAGGCCCGGGCCTCGCCGGAGAACGCGGCGACGCCGGCGCACACGCCCGCGACGGCGAGGCCGATCACGGCACTGCGCAGGGACTCGCGGCGGACGAGCCGCACACCGAACGCCACGACCGCGGCCACGGCGAGGGCCACGAACGCGACGCCGAGCCCGCCGAGGGCGTCGGCGACGACGAACGCGACGGCGGGGACGGCGGCGAGGAGGATGCCCGCCACACCACCGGACCGCGCGAGGCTCCCGCGCAGCGCGGCGGAGAGCGTCGTCGGGTGGTCGTCCTCGGGGCGGTCGGCCGGGGCGGAGTCGTTCGTCATGAGGTGGTCCTCCGATGCGGGGGGCGTGTGGCGTCGACCCTCGCCCGGTCCGGTCGGGACAACCACGGCCCACCGATCCCCGGCTGCGCGCACGACGAGCCCGTCGGCTCAGCCGGTGAACACGGTCTGCACCCCGGCGTGGCGCTTCCCGTCGGCGAGGGCGATCAGGTGCTCGGGGGCCTCGTCGAGGGGGACCCGGTCGGTGATCACGTTCTCGACGAGCGCGCCGCCGCGGGCGGCGAGCAGGTCGAGCGTCGCGGCCGACAGTCGGTCGCGGTCCCACGTGCCGCGCAGCGAGCGCGGCACCCGCCCGATCTGCGCGCACCGCACCCCGAGCCCGTTGTGGTGGAACTCCTCGCCCAGGCGGACGTCGTCGGCGCCGCCCGCGTAGAAGGCCAGGTCGATCACCGTGGCCTGGGGGCGCAGGAGGCGCAGCGCGGTCGCGAGGGCGGCCGACCGTCCCCGGCACTGGAAGACGACGTCGGCCCCGTGGTCGCCGGGGCCGTGGCGCCAGGTGCGCTTGAGGTCGGCGACGGTGTGCGGGTCGTCGGGGTCGCGGGCGGCGAGCCCGAGCTTCTCGGCGACCTCGCGGCGGTCGGGGGTCGGGTCGAGCACGGTCACCGACTCCGCACCCAGCTCGGCGGCGAACAGGCCCGTGAGCAGCCCGACCACACCGGCGCCGACCACGGCCACCGTGCGGCCGCGCACCCCGCCGTCGAGCTCGTCGGAGCCCTCCTCGGCGGCGGCGTGCAGCACCCCGTTGGCGCAGATCGGCCCCATGTGGGCGGCGTAGATCCCGAGCACCGGGTCGAGGTCGGCGGGGAGGACCACCACCCGCTCGGACGCCGGGTCGGCGCGGTGCGCGGTGCGGTGCCCGTAGGTCATCGCGACGAGGTCGCCCACGGCGCGTCCCGACGAGGGTCCCGCGGCCACCACCTCGCCGACCTGCATGTAGCCGACCTTGCGCACGGGATAGCCCTGGCCCGGCCGGGTGTCGTCGAACAGACCCAGGTCGGCGTCCCAGGCGCTGGTGAGCATCGCGTTGGTGCCCTTGACCCAGCTCAGGTCGGTGCCGGCGGAGAGCCCGGAGAAGCGGGTCTGCACGTCGAAGCCGCCGTCGGGCAGGGGACCGGGCGCTTCGTCGGGAACGAGGCGCACGCTGCCGGGACCGTCGACGACGAGGACGCGGGCGGCCTCAGACATCGAGCGTCACCGGGGCGCCGGAGGCGACCGACTCGGCGATCGCGCACGCGAGGCGGTGGGTGCGCAGGGCCTCGGCGTAGTCGACGACCGTCCCCGCCCCGGACGGGGCGCGGCCCGCCAGGTGGTCGACGAAGGCGCGGTCGGCCGCGGTGCGGGCCTCGGCGGGGTCGACCTCCACCGTCCGGGTGCCGTCGCCGTCGCGGACGGTCAGCGCGTCCTCGGTGAGGGTCAGGGCGAGGTCGTCGGCATAGAGCTCCAGGCCGGCGCGGTGCTTCCACGCGAGCCGGCAGGTGGCGGCGAGCGTCCCGACGCCCCCGTCCGCGAAGCGGAGGGTGCCGGCGGTGGCCGAGTCGACGTCGCCGCCGGGAGGCGGCGCGGAGTCGGCGACGGCGTGCACCGCGGTGACCTCGCCGGCCAGCAGCCGCGCGAGGTCGAGGACGTGCACCGCCTGCTCGACGACCTGCCCGCCCGACGACCCGCGCCGGGCCCACCACGGCACCGGCGGCACCTTGTCCAGCCACGTCGCGGTGACCAGGTGGACGGTGCGGCCCTCGAGCAGCTCGCGGGCACGGGCGACGGCGGCCGACGAGCGCCAGTGGTGGCCCACCGACGTCGGCACCCCGGCGGTGGCGATCGCGGCGCCGACCTTCTCCGCGGTCGCGACGTCGAGCCCGAGCGGCTTCTCGACGAACATCGCCGCGCCGACGGCCGCGATCCGCTCCTCCACCTCGCCGTGCGCGAACGGCGGAACGCAGACCCAGATCGCGTCGACCCCCCGGGCCAGCAGCTCGTCGAGGTCGGGGGCGGGCGTGGTGCCGACGGTCGTGGCCAGGTCCTCGGCCCGTGCGGTGTCGGGGTCGGTGACCCCGACGAGCGTCACGTCCGGCATCGCGGCCAGGGCCCCGGCGTGCCGCTGCGCCACGCCGCCCGCGCCGACGACGCCCACTCGAATCTGCTCATTGTTCACAAAGTGGCGGCTACCCGATCGGTCGAAGTGGGCACCACCAGGCATGCACTCTCAGGTACGTGGCTGGCTGGCTCATCGCACGAGCCGAGTGGACCAGTGGCCGGTCGCCCGTATGGTCGAGCAGAAGGGTGAGCAGCGGGTAAGCGTGGTCCTGCCGGCGCGGGACGAGGCCGCGACGATCGGGCAGATCGTCACCACGGTCCGCGAGGCCCTCGTCGAGCGGGCCGGTCTGGTCGACGAGATCCTCGTCGTCGACTCGCGGTCCGGGGACGACACCGCCCGGATCGCGGAGTCCGCCGGCGCCACCGTCGTGCACCAGGACCAGGTCCTCGCCGACATGCCGCCCGCCCACGGCAAGGGCGAGGCGCTGTGGAAGGGCCTCGCGGCGAGCACCGGGGACCTCGTCGTGGCGATCGACGCCGACCTGCACGACGTCCAGCCCGGGTTCGTCAGCGGCCTCCTCGGCCCGCTGCTCGACAACCCCGGCATCGCGTTCGTCAAGGGCTTCTACCACCGGCCCCTGATCGGGGACGGGGTCGTCGACGTCGACGGCGGGGGCCGGGTGAGCGAGCTCGTCGCCCGCCCGCTGCTCAACCTGGCCTGGCCGCAGCTGGCGGGGTTCGTCCAGCCGTTGGCCGGCGAGTTCGCCGCGCGTCGCGAGCTCCTCGAGGCGATCCCCTTCGCCACCGGCTACGGGGTGGAGCTGGGCATGCTCGTCGACGTCCTCGACCGGGTCGGGCTCGACGCGATGGCCCAGGTCGACCTGGGCGTCCGCGTGCACCGCCACCACGACCTGCAGGCCCTCGGGCGGATGTCGGCGCAGATCCAGCTCGCGGCCTCGGCGCGGCTCGCGCGCCAGGGCGTGCTCGTGCGGTCCCCGGAGACGTCGACGCTGGTGCAGTTCCGTCGCCCGTCGGTCCCGGGGGTCGGGGGGCTCGACCGCGAGATCGTGGAGACCGACATCGCCGTCAAGGACCGCCCCCCGCTGCGCGAGGTCCTCGACCGGCGCCGCCCGGTGGCGGGATGACCGGCCGTCCGACGGTCCTGATCGACGCCGGGCCCTGGCTCCCGGTGCCGCCGGAGGGCTACGGGGGGATCGAGGCCGTGCTCGCGACCCTGATCCCGGAGCTGCGGCGACTCGGGGTCCGCGTGGTGCTCGCGACCGTGGGGACCAGCACCCTCGAGGTCGACGAGCAGATCACGACGTTCCCCGGGCCTCGCTTCGCCGACATCGCCGCGCCGTACAACCGGGTCATGGGCGTGGCCGCCGCCCACGTCGACCGGGTCCTGCAGGAGCTCCGCGGCCGCGACGACGTCGACCTCGTCCACTCCCACCTCGAGGCGTGGGGGCTCGTCGCCTACGCCGACTCCGGCGTGCCCGTCCTGCACACCCTGCACTGGGACCTCGCCAAGCACCCGGAGCTCTACGGCTCGTTCGACGGCGGGGGCCGGGTCCACGTCAACGGAGTGTCCGCCGCGCAGCTCGCGGGCGCCCCGGCCGCGCTCCGGCGCCACGCGCTCGGGCACGTGCACCTCGCGACCCCCCTCGCCGCGCGGACCGGCCCCGACGCCGACCCGGGCGACCACCTCGTCGTCCTCGCCCGGCTCACGCCCGCCAAGGGCCAGGACGTCGCCGCGAGGCTCGCGCACCGCACGGGCCGCCGGGTGGTGCTCGCCGGCCCGGTCGGCCCCTACCGCGACGCCGCCGCCCTCGCCGCCGCCGGCCCGCAGGCCCGGGAGCACCCCGACGTCCGGTGGTTCCTCGACGAGGTCGCCCCGCTGCTCGACGACGACCGCGTCCGCTGGGTCGGGACGCTGCAGGGCGCCGAGCGCGACCACCTCGTCGCCACGGCGTCCGCGCAGCTGTGCCCGCTGCAGTGGGAGGAGCCGGGCGGCACGGGCATCGTCGAGTCCCTCGCCCTGGGGACGCCGGTGGTCGGGTACGCCCGGGGGTGCCTCCCCGAGCTGCTCGACGAGGGCCGGACCGGCCTGTTGGTCGGCCGGGACGACGAGGACGCCCTCGCCGCCCTGCTGGCCGAGGGCGCCGAGCGGACCCTCGACCGCGACGCCTGCCGCACCGAGGCCCGGCGCCGCTTCACGCCGGAGGTGATGGCGCGGGGCTACCGGGAGCTCTACGACGAGGTCCTGGAGCGCGCCGCGGTCCGCCGCGGCCCCGTCCGCTCGGCGGTGTGACGGGGGACACGGGAGACCGACCGAGAGGAATCGGGCGCGGGGCGCGTCCAACCGACAGTGGACCGGAACGCCCCGGCGGGCCGGTCCATCTCCCCGGCACCGGGCCGGAGGGGACACCGATTCCCGAGGGAGCTCCACCATGACGACCCCCACCACCTCCACCACCGGTTCGACGACCGGCGCCTCGACCGGTGGGTCCGCCGTGTCCACCACGTCCGGCGGCGCCGGCAACCCGCTCGACACCTCGCAGGGCAAGACCACGATCTCCGACGCGGTGGTCTCCAAGGTCGCCGGCATCGCCGCGCGCGAGGTGCCCGGCGTGTACGGCTTCGGCGGCGGTGCCGCCCGCGCCTTCGGTGCGATCACCGAGCGCATCCCCGGCGGCCGCGCGTCCACCACGCAGGGCGTGTCGGTCGAGGTCGGCGAGCGCCAGGCCGCGGTCGACCTGACGATCGTCGTCGAGTACGGCGTCGCGATCACCGAGCTGGCCCGCGCCATCCGTCGCAACGTCATCGGCGCCATCGAGCAGATGACCGGCCTGCAGGTCGTCGAGGTCAACATCAACGTCGTCGACCTGCACCTGCCCAGCGACGACAACAACAGCAGCGACAACGACGACCAGACCTCGTCGCGCCCGGTCAACCGCGTCCAGTGACCGTCCCCCCCGCCGGAGACCGGCCCTCGTCCGGTCCCCGGCCCGGCGACGGCGGCGTCGCCCCGGCCACCACCGGCCCGGGGCCGATGCCGTCGACCGCGGGCTCCGTGCCCGGTCCCGCCCCGGCGGGCCCGCCGACCTTCGACCCGGCCGGCGCCGTCGCGGCGCCGATCGGGCGCGACACGGACGCCCTCGTCGAACCGGTCGCCGCCGCGGTCCTGGCGTGCGCCGCGGTCTCCCGGCTCTCGGCCGGGCCCTTCGGCACCGTCGGGACCTACCTGCCGGGCCGCCGGGTGGCCGGCGTGCAGATCACCGACACCGAGGTCACCGTGCGGGTCGTCTCCTATCCCGTGCCCCTGCGGAGCCTGGAGACCCAGGTCCGCGGCGCGGTCTCCGCGCTCGTGCCCGGGGTGCCGGTCCACCTCGGTGTCGACGACATCGACACCGGCGAGCCCGACCCCGCCCGGCCCTGACCCACCCCTCACCGCGGACGCCGTGTCCGCACCCCTTCCGGAAGTTGAGTCCCATGCCTGTCTCCAACACCGTCCTCGGCCTGGCCGTCGGGCTCGTCCTCGGCGTCACCGGCGCCTTCGGGGGCTTCGGTGCCTTCCTGATCGTGCTGGTCCTCGGCGCGCTCGGGCTGCTCGTCGGCCGTCTCCTCGACGGCCAGCTCGACCTCGACGGCCTCACCGGCCGCGGCCGTTCCAGCAGCAGGCTCTGAGGCCGCCGCCATGAGCACCCCCCTCGGGAACGACGACGACCGGTCGGGACCGGCCCCCGACGACACCCCCACGGGGCAGGTCCCCGTGATCCCGCCCGCGCCGGCGACCTTCGTGCCGGTGACCGAGCGGGTCACCTCCACCGCGAACACCCCCACCCCCGGGACCGGCCGACACGCGGCCGAGGAGCCGGCGGGGGAGCGGGGCTCGCTGTCCATCGAGGACGTCGTCGTGGAGAAGGTGGCCGTGGCCGCCGCCGGCGAGATCGACGGTGTCGGCGGAGCCGCACGCCGCGTGCTCGGCGTGTCCGCGGGCAGCAACGACGGCGACGGCCGCCCCCGCGCCACCGCCCGGGTCAGCGGCGAGACCGCCGTCCTCGAGGTCCGTCTCACCGTCGCCTACCCGGCCTCGGTGCGGGCCACCACCGAGGCGGTGCGCGCCCACGTCCGCGACCGCGTCGAGGCCCTCACCGACCTCACCGTCACCCGCGTCGACATCTCGATCGCCGCGCTCACCGCCGGCAAGGTCAGCAAGGGACGGGTGATCGCGTGATCCGCCGTCCCCGCCGCAGCATCCCGGCCACGATCGTCGCGCTGCTGATCCTCGCGATCTGCGTGCTCGTGGTCGTCGCCGTCGTCCAGTCCCTGCTCGGGCGGACGCCGTTCCTGTCGCTGTCCCAGCTGCTGGAGGTCTCGTCCTCCCAGACCTGGTCGAGCGCCGGCACCGTCACCGCGGCGATCGTGCTCGCGATCCTGGGCCTGGTGCTGCTGTTCGCCGCGCTGCGCCCCGGCAAGCCCACCGTGCTGCCGCTGCGCCAGCTGGTCGACGACGACGGCACGCCCGGTGCCGTCGCGGGCGTCCGCCGCCCCACCCTCGTCAAGGACCTCGCCGCCGCCGCGGGCTCCGTCCCCGGTGTCACGTCCGCCGACGTCGTCGCCCGCCGCAAGCGGGTCACCGCGACCGTGCAGGTGGCCGCGGCCGACCCCGCCTCGGTGCCCGGCGAGGTCCGCGAGCGTCTCGAGCAGCGTCTCGCCGAGATCGGCCCCGCCGCCCGCCCCTCCGTGCGGGTGCGCGCCCGCACCGCCAAGAACTCCTAGGAGCCGGCCATGGCCAGCCCGAACCGCCCCGCCCGGCTCAACCGCACCCTGCTGCTGCTCACGGCGGTCGTCCTGCTCGCCGTCTCGGCGTTCGTCCTGCTCACCGCCTTCGAGGTCCTCCGGGTGATCCCCCCCGAGCAGCCCCTGACGCCGTCGTCGCTGTCCCCGCCCGACTGGGTCCCGTACGTGACCGTCGTCGTGGCGGTGGTCGTCGGGCTGCTCGCCCTGCGCTGGCTGCTCGCCCAGACCCAGCGCAAGGCCAAGACCGGCACCTGGCGCCTCGAGGCCGACCCCAGCGGCGGCAGCACCTCCCTGTCCGCCCAGGACGCCGTCGCGCCGATGGTCGACGAGATCGAGGGCTACCCCGGGGTGCACCGCGCGTCGGCCCGGTTGGCCGGCACCGCGCAGCGGCCCCGGCTCTACCTCACCGTCGGCACGGAGGACGCCGCCGACATCACCGAGGTCCGCCGCCGCATCGACACCGAGGCCGTCGCCCGGCTCCGGCAGGCCCTCGACCTCCCGGCCCTGCCCGCCGAGGTGCTCTTCCGCCTCGACGACGCCCGCAGCGCCCGTCTGAACTGACCCGCGGCCGGCCCCCGCTCGCGTGAGCGGGCCGGGGACGCCCGGCAGGTCAGTGCGCCGCGTCGGTGAGGTGCTGCACCACCCGGGCCTGGGCCGCGGCGGCCTCGGGGTGGGTGTAGAGCGCGAGGTGGGTGCCGGTGTCGAGGGTGAGCAGCTCGGCCCCGGGGATCGTGGCGGCGGCGAAGTCGCTCTGCTCCGGCGGGAGGTCGCTGTCGGCGCTGCCCTGCACGAGCAGCGTGGGCGCGGCGATCCGCTCCAGCTCCAGCGAGGTGATCGCGGCGAACCGGGCGAGGTCGTTGCGGTAGCCCGCGCGGCGGGCGGCGTCCGCCACCGACGTCGGTCCGAGGTCGAGCACGAACCGCCGCTTCTCCGGATCGGCGAGGACCTCCGCGACCCGCTGCTCCAGCTGGGCGGGGGTCAGGTCGCCCTCGCCCGAGAGCGCACCCTCGACGTACTTCGCGGGCTGGTGGGCGGCGAGCACCCGCAGCAGCCACTGCCCGGGAGCGGTGCTGAACATCAGCCGCGTGGCGAGGTCCTGGTCGGGCAGGTGGTACGCCTGGCTCACGGCCGCGTTCGCGACGAGGGCCGTGACCCGCCCGGGGTGGCGCACCGCGAGCCGGTACCCGGCGGGGCCGCCCCCGGACCAGGTGTAGACGCCGGCCCGGTCCACCCCGAGGTGGTCGAGGAGCGCGGCGAGGAGGTCGGCCTGCTCGTCGATCATGGTGCGTCCGTCGAGGGCGGTGCCGAGGTAGCCGGGTCGCGACAGCAGGATCGCCCGGACCCCCTCGCGCGGCAGGACGCGGGCCATGAGGGCGGCCGCGTCGACGCCGCCCGGCGTGCCGTGGACGACGAGCACCGGGGTGCCGGTGCCGACCTCGGCGTACTCGACCGGCCCTCGGGAGGTCTCGACGATCTGACTGACGTACTCCGGGGGCTGGTCCATCGGTGCCGTCCTCTCTCGGGGCCGACCGTGGTCAGGGGCCGACGTCGGGGATGCTCGAGGCGCTCTGCGGGCACTCGTCCCCCGGCTTCGAGGATTGCAGGGTGAAGCCCGCCGCGGGGTTGTCGCCCCCGTTGATGCCGATGTTCTGGTCGGTGGCGCACACCCCGGCCACGGGACCCGAGAGCGTGGCGGTCGACCAGTTGTTGTTCGTGCGCGGCACGTCGGAGTCGACGAGCAGCTTCTGGCCGTTGCTCATCGAGAAGGTGATCTTCATCTGCACGCCGTTGCCGACGTTGGTGGCCCTGAAGGTCCCGGGCGAGTCCGGGCCGATCGTGCCGGGATAGCCGGGGACGACGGTCCCGCCGTTGTCGGCGGTCACGGACTCGACGGTCAGGGTCACCGGCGTGTCGTTGGTGACGGTCTGGGTCACCGAGTAGTTCTTCGAGGAGGTGAGGTCCTCGGCGGCGGGGCCGCTCGGGGCGGACGAGCAGGCGGTGACGGTCAGCGCGGCGGTGGCGGCCAGGGCGGCGGCCAGGGCCGGGTGGAACGGGCGCACGGGTGGTCCTTCGTGATCGGGATCGATGGATGCAGGGGTGAGCCGCTCAGCACACGAGGCCGGCGGGACAGGCCTTCAGGCGAAGAGCTCGGTGACCTTGACCTGGTCGTAGTAGCCGACGACCTCGACGATCCGGTCCTCCACGACGCGCACCACCCAGCAGTACTGCAGCGTGTAGTCGGTCCCGTTGCGGCCGACGCCGCCGACGCCGTGGAACTCGACGACGGCCCACTCGCCGTCGGCGAGGATGCGCTGCACCTCGGCCTTCGGCCACGTCACGAGGTGGCTGTCGAGCGCACGCCAGACCCCGTCGATGTAGGCCTGCTTGCCGCGGAACGTCCCGGACACGGGCGAGGTGCCGGTGGCGGTCCACACGAGGTCGTCGGACAGGGCGCCGAGGAAGACCGTCCCGTCGAAGCCGGTGGCCTCGAGCTGGTCGAACCAGTCGGTGAGGAACCGGCGGGTCCGGTCGGTGGTGGTGTCGGTCGTCGTCGGGGACGTCATGGGTGCTCCTTGTCCGGGGTTGCCATGACGCTGGCACCCGGTCCTCCAACTGCGCTCCAACCGGTGGATCTCGCCCGTCAGCGCCGCCGCCGAGGCCTCCGAGCCCGTCGTTGGAGGGCCCTTGGAGGGCCGCACCGCACGGTGGGCGCAGCGCGCCGGACCCGCCGACCGCATCGAGATCGGAGACCGGCATGACCGAGGAGTGGAGCCGGTGGAACGACGGCATCGTCGAGGCCAACACGAGGGTGGTCGAGGAGTTCCGCGCGAACGGCGGTGAGGTCGGCGGCTACTTCGCCGGCGCGCCGATGCTGCTGCTCCACCACGTCGGGGCGCGCACGGGCATCGAGCGGGTCAACCCGCTGGTGTACCTGCGCGACGGGGACGACCTCGTCGTCTCGGCCTCCAAGGGCGGCGATCCGCACCACCCGGCCTGGTACCACGACCTCAAGGCACACCCGCGGGTCGTCGTCGAGGTCGGCACCGAGACGGTCGCGGTGGAGGCGGTCGAGGTGACCGGCGCGGAGCGCGACGAGCTCTACGCGCGGCTGGCGGCGATGCGCCCGGCCTTCGCCGGCTACGAGGCGAGGACCGACCGCGTCATCCCGATGTTCCGGCTGGTCCGTCAGGAGCCGTAGGTCTCGAACGCCGCGAGGTTCGACCAGTCCGGCCAGGTCAGCTCGTTCAGGCGCAGCAGCCGCTCCTCGCGGAAGGTCGCGACGAACACCACCTCGAGCGGCCGCTCCGGCTCGCCGGGCCGGCCGATCGTGATCCAGAGCCGCCCCGCCAGCCGGTCCCCCGCCTCGACCCACGCGTCCTCGTCGTACTCCACCCGGTAGGTGATCGCGGTCGGGTAGACGCGCTCGTGGCCCGCCCGGAACTCGGCGAGGTCCTGGCTCTGGCCGTTGGTGGTCAGCACGAAGTCCGGGTCGTAGTAGGTGTCCACGAGCGAGGCGTCCTTGGCCTCGACCATGCGCGTGAACATCTCCTCCATGCGCTCCCGCAGCGACATCGCGGACCTCTCCTCATCGGGGTGGGGACGTGCGTGTGAGCCGGCAGGTGGTGTGCCACCCGGGTCGGCGCCACGCTCCGCGTCACGGGCACATCCTGCCGCTCCACCCGGGGTTGGAATCGCGTTGGACCCGACTTGCGGCCCCGGGGCGCACCGTCGTCGGTGTCCGGGCCGGAGAGCGGCCCCGAGCGAGGAGCCACCCGATGGCTGCGCCCGTCCCACCGTCCACCTCGACCTTCCCGGCGCACCTGTGCCGGCGCGTCGGTCTGCTCGCCGCGGCCGGCGCGCTCGCCCTGGCGAGCGCCGCGTGCGGCAGCAGTGCCGCCGAGGGGTCGGCCCCGCAGTCGTTCGGGGCCACGGAGCCCGCGACGTCGGTGACGCTGCACTACGACGGGCCGGCGGCCCAGTCGGTACCCGTCCCACCCGGCGCGACCGCGGCGCACCTGGGCGCCGAGCTCGACCTCGCGCTGCCGTACAGCACGAAGGCAGCCACCCGCGACGAGTCCTACCGGCAGGCCCACACCTGGCGTGCGGAGCTGGAACGCGCCCTGTCCGACCCCACCCGGGCGGCCGAGGACTGGTTGCCGGTCGCCGTGGCGGTCGAGCGCGCGGTCGACACCGTGGCCGCTGCCGGCGACCGGCTCACCGACCGACGGATCAGCGCGGGGGACGTGCAGGCGCTGCTCGACCTGATCAGGTCGATCGGGGCCTCGTCGACTCCCGGGGAGGCGCTCGCCCGGACCGCCGAGTTCGGCGATGCGCTCCGACCCCTCGTCGACAGGGCCCCCGGCCCCCGGATGAGACGGGACACGCCGGCGACCTGCCCCACCGCTCGAGGTCCCCGGCCGTGTGCTGCTTCCCGCCGCGCTCACGTCCGACCCCGGAGGAGGGTCGGAAGCTACCGGAGCCCGACGATCCCTCGGCGGGACGGGACGAAGGTCGAGTCGTCTCCAACACGGGGCCACCTCGGGCCGCGATCGGTTGGCGCGACCTTGAAGTCGGGCCGTCCATGGTTCTCGCACGGACCTTCCACCCCGGACGGTCAGGACGAGAGCCGAGGCCATGACCAGCACCCGCACCCACGCCCGGACCATCACCACCTTCGTGGGCCTGACCGCCTGCGCCGCCGTGCTCGTCGCGTGTGCCGGAGGTGGCCCCGACGACCAGGCGGCCGCCAGCGTCGGCGGCGGGCTGCAGCCCGCCCCGCCGGTCGGCTGCTGGACGACCGGCGGCGACTACTGGGCCCAGCCCACGACCCTCGGGTGCCGGTCCATCGGCTCGGCCGTGTCCTACCCCGTGCCGCAGGGCGCCACGGGGATGACGATCGCCCTCAGCGGCGGCAGCGGCGGCCAGTCGAACCCCGCTCACGGTGGGGCCGGCACCGCCGTCACGGGGACCTGGTCGGTCACGGGCGGCCAGACCGTCAGCGCGTTCGTCGGGGCGCAGGGGGCGGCCGGCGGGACGACCCCGGGTTCGGGTCTCGGTGGGGTGGGGGCCGCGACCGGCAGCGCTGCCGGCTGCACCGACGGCGGCGGGGGCGGGGGCGCCTCGGAGGTCAGCCTGGACGGGACCCCCGTCATCGTCGCGGGCGGCGGTGGCGGCGGTGGCGCCCAGGGCATCTTCCCCGGCTCCGACGACGGTGGCTGGGGCGGCAAGGGAGGTGCGGGCGGTGACAACGGGACCGGGCCGGGCCACGGGGACAACCACCCGGGCGGCTCGGGGACGGCCCTGGCCGGTGGGACGGTGGGCGGTCCCGGCGACGCCGGTGGCGGCTGTGGCGGTGGCGGGGGCGCCGGCTGGGGCGGGGGCCAGGGCGGCGGCGGCGGCAAGGTCGGCGGGGGTGGTGGCGCGGGCGGTTCGGCCGGGGGCTCCTACACCAGCCCCGCCGCCACGAACCCCACGCGAGGACTCGCCGCGGACGGTCCCGCCGACGGCACCCTGACCATCACCTGGGTCTACGGAGCCTGACGCGAGGCCTCGCCCGGGTGGGACGTACGCGTGAGCCGGCGGGTCGTGAGGAGCAGCAGCGTGAACGCGACGAGCGCGAGCACGACGTAGACGAGCACCCCGCCCACCGAGTCCCACACGGTGTGCAGCCCCACCGCCACGAGGTAGACGAGGACGAACCACCCGGCCGCGCGGGCGGAGCGACCCCGCGCGGCGTACCAGAGCGCGGCGGCCGTGAGGCCGGTCCAGGCCATGTGCGCGGCGGGGCTGAGCAGGCCGCGCAGGAGGAGCTCGCCGTCGACCGCGGCGATGTTCCCGCGGGTCTTCACCAGCACGGTCACCGCGTAGCCCATCGTCTCCAGGGCGGCGAACCCGGCGCCGGAGGCGACCCCCAGGACGAGGCCGTTGGCCGGTCCCCGCCGGTAGCGGGGGAGCGCGAGCATCACGGCGGGCACGACGAGCTTGGCGGCCTCCTCGATGATCGCGACCACGAGCATCGGCAGGGCCCCGAGGCGCTGGAGCGCGTCGTACTCGAGGGTGCCGGCGACGACCGTGCCCAGCACCCCGCCCAGCAGTGCGGTGATCGCGATCGGGCCGGCGCCGAGGTCGGTGGGCAGGCGCCGGCTGGCGACGAACGTCAGGAACGCCGCGGGGACGACGGCGGCGCCGAGCAGGATCAGAGAGGGCAGGAAGTTGGGGTTCTGGGTCGCGACGAGCGTCCGGCGGACCAGCTCGAAGAGCACGATCCCGACGACGAGGACCACGAACCACACCTGGCGCCCCACCCGGGTCGGCGCCCCGCTCTGCGTCACGGGCACATTCTGGCGCGGGCCCACGATCGTCCGGAACGTGCCCGGCCACCGGCCGCCACGTGGAATAGTGAGTGCCGATGCGTGACGTGGAGTTCCTGGCCCTGACCGACTGGCTCGCCGACGGCGCCACCGAGAGCGCGACGACGGCCGAGGCGGAGCTGGCGGCCGACTGGACGCGCACCACCTCGGTCGCCCGGTGGAGCCGGCTCTCGGCGCCCGCCCGCGTGATCGCCGACGAGGCCGTGTCCCGGCTCGCCTGACCCGTCACCCCCGCGTCGCGCTGCTCCACGGGCGCGGCCGGCGGACCTGTCCGACGCGGGCCTTCGGGATCGCGACCGGCTCCACCCCGGCGACGACGCGGTTCGAGACCGAGCCGATGTGCTCGACGACCAGGGTCACCACGTCACCGGGCCGCAGCGGCGGGGGAGCCTCGTCGCCCAGGTGGGCCCAGTGCTCGAGCAGGCAGCCCGCGCCGCAGGTCCCGGCGGCGAGCACGTCGCCGGTGCGGAGCTCCGCGCCGCGGGAGGCGTAGGCGACGATCTCCTCGAAGGACCAGGCCATGTTCGCCGAGGTGTCGCCACCCCCGGGCAGCGGCACGCCGTTGACCTCGGCGTGCATCTCCAGGGCCAACCGGTCGTCGCGGCGGTGGGGAGCGAGTTCGTCGGAGGTGACGACCCACGGTCCGAGGGTGTTGGCGAAGTCCTTGCCCTTGACCGGCCCCAGCCCCACCGGGATCACCGGGGCCATGAGGTCGCGGGCCGACCAGTCGTTGAACAGGGTGTACCCGGCGATGTGGTCGGCGGCCTGTTCCGGGGTCAGGTCCTTCCCGGGCTTCCCGACGACGGCCGCGAGCTCCAGTTCGAAGTCCAGCCTCTCGCACCCCGGCGGCACCGCGACCGGCTCGTCCGGTCCGATCACGGCGTTGGTGTTGGAGAAGTAGAAGACGGGCTGCTCGTACCACTCCTGAGGCGGTGCGGTGCGCCCGAGCAGCTTCAGGCTGCCCTCGAGGTGCTCCTCGAACGTGATGTAGTCGCGCAGCGTCCCGGGCCGGACGGGCGCGAGGAGCCGCACCTCCGACAGCGGGCGCGGTCCGCCCTCGGCGGCCTTCCCGACGAGGTCGGCCCGCTCGGCCGGGGTCGCGGCGAGCACCTCCTCGACCGTGGTGCCGACGGCGAGCGGCTGCACGCGCTCACCGTCGACGACACCGACCCTGGTCCCGCCGTCGATCTCGATCCGGGCGATCCTCATGCGGTCTCCTCCGTGTCGAGCTCCCAGGCGGCGATGCGGCCGAACTGCTCCAGGCGGTCCGCGCGCGGCCTGGTCGGGTCGAGCTCCTCGTAGACGTTGAGCACGTTCGCCGCGATGCGGCCCTGCTCGGACATGGCCGCGAAGCGGCCGAGGTCGATCGACGCGACGGCTTCTTCGACGCTCTCGCCGGCCTCGAACCGCTTCGTGGCCTCCTGCTCGACGAACACGAGGTAGTCCCGGACCCACCCGACGCCGTCCTTGTCGGTGACCGGGCCGTGCCCGGGCACGATCGCGGCGAGCTCGAGGTCGAGGATCCGGTCGCAGGCGGCGATGCACCGGGCCACCGGCCCCGTCCACACGAGCGGGGCGCCGCCGATGAACAGGATGTCGCCGCTGTAGAGGACCTTCGCGTCCGGCACGTGGACGAGCACGTCGCCCGGGGTGTGGGCGGGGCCGACCTGGACGAGCCGCACCTGCCGGCCGCCGACGTCGAGGTCCAGCTCGCCGGTGAAGGTGCGGGTGGGTGGGGTGGCGACGATGCCGGACAGGTCGAAGGGGCCCGAGATGCCGCGGATGAACGTGCCGAGCCGGTCGGTCCGCTCGGACAGGCCGGCCAGCTCGGACACCGCGGCCGGTGTCATCAGGGCCGCGGCCGCCTCGGACGCGACGATCTCCACCTCGGGACCGGCGACGAGCTGGTTGCCGAACCAGTGGTCGCCGTCGGAGTGGGTGTTGACCAGGGTGCGGATCGGGTGGCCCGACGTGAGCGGGGCGTACCCCTCGAGCATCTCCGCGGTGTGCGGGAGGTCGTAGTGGGTGTCCACCAGCAGCGACACCCCCGCCCCGCGCACCAGCCCGGCGTTGCTCTCGCCCCACCGGCCCTCCGGGATCAGCCAGGCGTGGCAGTCGCCCCCCAGGTCGTGGGGGCCCTGCGGGTAGGCGGCCATCACGCGGCCACCAGACGCACCGGGAGCACGTCGAACTTGCGCATCGTCCCGCTGGGGCTGCGCACCGCGTCGCCGGTGCGCTCGAACCGCCGCACCCGACGGACGAGCTCCGTCAGCATCGACGTCGCCTCCAGGCGCGCCAGCGGGGCGCCGAGGCACAGGTGGATCGAGGTCCCGAGGGCCAGGTGGGTACGGGCGTTCTCCCGGGTCACGTCCAGCCGGTCCGGGTCGGGGAACTGGCGGGGGTCGCGGCCGGTCGACCCGAGGACCGCGCAGACCGTGGCCCCGGCCGGGATCGCGACGCCGCCGATCTCGGCCTCGGCGCGCGTGCGGCGGTAGAAGACGCGGAAGGGCGCCTCGAACCTCAGCAGCTCCTCGACCGCGTTCGGGATCAGGTCCGGGCGCTCGCGCAGCAGCTCCCACTGGTCGGGCTGCTCGATGAACGCGTCGATCGCGTTGCCCAGCAGCGCCCCGGTGGAGTCGACGCCCGCCAGCCAGATCGACGCGAGGGTCATGAGCCGCTCCGGGCCCTCGGCCGCGAGCCCGCCGGTCGCGCCGCCGGACTCCATGATCAGCCGCCCCAGGCAGTGCGCGGGCAGGCCGGGGATCCCCTCCTGGCCGAGCCAGGTCAGGGACTCGAGGAGCAGCTCCGTGTGGCGCGGGTTCGCGGCCGGCTCCTGGGCGCGCACCACGGCGTCGCTCCAGTCGACCAGGGCCTGACAGCTCGGGGGAGTGAGGCCGGTCAGGAGCTCCATGGCCCGGTCGGGCATCGGCTGGGCCACCGCCGGGACGGCGTCGACCTCGCCGAGGGCCACCGCCGTCCCGACGATCTCCGCCGCCGCGGTCTCGATGCCCGGGCGTAGGTGCTCGATCTCGGCCCGGGCGAACGGCGGCTGCACCGCGCGCCGGATCCGGGTGTGCTCCGGGGGGTCGGTCTCGATCAACGGGTACCGGTCGGTGCGGTCCAGGGCGCTCTCGTAGGTCGCCCCGTCGCCGGAGACGAACGACCGGTGGTCCCGCAGCACCGCGGCCGCCTCGGCGTACCCGGGCACCAGCCAGATCCCCCGCTCCGGCTCGTAGATCGCGGGAGTCTGCCCGCGGAGCTCCGC
Source organism: Actinomycetospora atypica (assembly GCF_042653685.1). Lineage (NCBI taxonomy): Bacteria > Bacillati > Actinomycetota > Actinomycetes > Pseudonocardiales > Pseudonocardiaceae > Actinomycetospora > Actinomycetospora atypica. Next base: position 169,896 of record NZ_JBHSIV010000005.1, read on the forward strand.
GTAGAGCGGGTACGGGTCGCGCAACGCCTCCTCCCGATACAGGTCGTGCGAGCCGCGGTGTGTCGGTGGAGCTACGTTGGACATACTTCTCCCTGGTCAGGGGGTTGCACTCGAGTGCAGACGGGCGGTGTCGAGAGATTTGCACCCGGGTGCAGAGCGTGTCAAGCGTCACGACGGCGGAGCGACGAGCCCGCCCACGACCAAGGACCTCCTCTACGAGGCCGCGGCGGCGCTGTTCGTCGAACGGGGCTACGAGGACACGACGATGGCCGAGATCGCCGAGCGGGCCGGCACCTCCCGCCGCACGGCGTTCAACCACTTCCCCAGCAAGGGCGACATCCCGATGCTGTGGACGCGGCGGATGGCGGACGTCGCCGTGGACGCGGTCACCGGGTCCTCCGAGGAAGCGGCGCCCGAGCGGACCCGCGCCTACTTCCGGCTGATCGGCCGGCTGGTGGAGGCCGAGCCCGAGCTCACCCGCCAGATGATGCTCGGCTGGACGGCGGCGGCCGGTCCGATCCGGTACGAGTCGCAGCTGCTCGCCGATCTGGAGCCCCTGCTGCGCGACGGCCAGGAGCGCGGCGAGATCGACCCGGTCGCGGACGTCGCCGAGGCCGCCCGCACGCTGTCGGACGTCTTCATGGGCGTGGTGTTCCGCTGGGTCCGCGATCCCGACGCGCTCGGTCCCTTCCAGGGCGTGGCGGACGGCGGGATCGAGCTCGTCCTGTCAGCTCTCCGGGTCTGAGGCCGGGCGGTCGTACGCGTCCTGGGCGGCCGCCACCTCCGCCGCGTGCGTGATCGCCCAGTCCTGGAGTGCCTGGAGGGGCGCACACAGGCTGCGCCCCGCGTCGGTGAGGGCGTACTCGACGCGCACCGGGACCTCGGGGTGGACGGTGCGGCGCACGAGCCCGTCGCGCTCCAGCGCGCGGAGCGTCTGCGTCAGCATCTTCTGCGAGACCCCCTCGACCCGGCGGGCGAGGTGGGAGAAGCGGTGCTCACCCTCGCTGACCGCGGAGGCGGGCGCCGGTCAGCGCGCGTAGCGCTCGCGGGCCCGCTCCCGCGCCTTGACCGCCTCGACCTCGCGGTCCTTCGGCGGGGCGGTGGTGACGAGCTCGTCGAGGAGCGTGCGGGTGCTCGCCGTGACCTCGGCGACCGCCCGGGCGAACGCCTCCTCGTTGGCCTTCGAGGGCCGCGCCGCACCGCTGATCTTGCGCACGTACTGCAGGGCGGCCTCGTGCACCTCGTCGGCGGTGGCCGGGGGCTCGAAGTTGTGCAGGACCCGGATGTTGCGGCACATGCCGCGATCGTGCCGCACGGGCCGGGGGCGGATCGAGACCCGGACGGCGGGAGCGGGGAGAATCTCCCGGCCGGGAACGTCGAGGTCCGCCCGACCCGGCGAGTGCTCTGAGACGTTTCCGGTGTCGCTGTCCGGGAGCGGACGGCTTCTGGAACGATGGGAGGCACGTCGGTTCCCTTGCCCCCCAGGGGCACCGGCGAGGTCCCGTCGCCCGGCCCCCTCGGGCGGCGGGACCGCCCCCCACCTCCCTGCCCCCCACGTCCCCGGCCCGACGCCGGGACACGGCTCAGTGCGGGTCGCGGAGCATGCGGTCGGAGGCGTCGGTCGACCAGTCGACCATCACCAGGGTAGCGTCGTCCTGCAGCTCGCCGGCCTGGTGCTCGAGCACCGCGGCGGTGAGCCGCCGCAGTGTCTCTGGCGCGGAGACCCGGGACATCTCGGTGCGTTCGGTGAGATCGACCAGGCGCTCGACCCCGAAGAACGCGCCCTGGGGGTCGCGGGCCTCGACGATGCCGTCGGAGTAGAGCAGCAGCCGGTCGTCGGGCTCGAGCTGTTCGCGGCCCTGGGTGGCGGCGCGCCCCGCGGCCGGTGGGACCCCCAGCGGCGGGCCGACGGGCGCGTCGAGCTCCTTGACGATGCGCCCGTCGCGGACCAGCAGGGGCGGCGGGTGGCCCGCCACCAGGTAGTCGAGCACCCCGGTGCGGGTGTCGAGCCGGGCCAGGACCGCGGTGACGAACCGCGTGGGTCCGGGGCGCCCGACGAGCAACCGGTCGGCCTGTCCCGCGAGCTCGACGAGCCCGGTCACGTGCGCGCGACGGGCGTTGCGGATCGCGGTCAGCGCGAGAGCCGTCGACAGGCCCGCGGACAGGTCGTGACCCACGCCGTCGAACACCGCGAGGTCGACGACGTCCTCGTCGACCGCGTAGTCGTAGGCGTCGCCCGCGACCTGGTCCCACGGCTCGAGCAGCGCGGTGACGACGACGCGGTCGGTGGCGAACGTCCGCGGCGGCACCAGCTGCCACAGCAGCTCCGCCGCCGTGGACAGGGCGGAGTCGCTGCGCAGGCGGCGCAGCCGGTCGCTGCAGGCGACCTTGATCATGACGATGTGGCCCACGAGCCCGGCCAGCGACCAGCAGCGGGCGCGGAAGCGGGCGTCGTCGACCACGGACGCGGGCAGCCCGAGGCGCAGGACCCCCACCCGTTCGGTGCCGTCGAGCATCGGGACGAGGAGCAGCCGCTCTCCGTCCGGGCCGGTGCCGGCGATCAGCTCGCCGAGCTGGAACGCCCGGCCGGTGAGGGTGGCCTCGACGTCGATGCGCTCGTCGTGACCCGGCCGGATCACCACCAGGGCCCGCTGGGCGAGGTTCACCAGCATCACCTCGGCGGTCAGTCCGAGCGGCGCCACCGCGTGGTCGACCATCACCGACAGCTGGTCGCCGGTCGCGAGGTGCGACCGGTCGGCCACCTCGGCGAAGACGTCGGCCCACACCGCCGAGGCCGCCATCCGCTCGCCCGCATCGTCCACGGCAGGGGACAGTAGGCGCCCGGCCCGGTTCCGCGCCCCGTCCGGGGCGGTTACCCGCCAGGGCCGCCGGGGTAGGCCGCGTGCACATCGGAGGACGCGCCTTCGGGAGACCAGGCCCGGGGAGAGACCGTGTGCGCCTCGAGCCGACCGACGACCGGTGCCGCCGGTCCGGTCGCCGCGGCGTCCCCGCACGCCTGGGACGCCGAGGCCGACGAGTGGCTCGTCGGGCAGGCGGTGGCGGGCTCGCGGTTCTCGGGGCAGGCGTTCGAGGTGCTGCTGCGCCGCCACCAGGACCGCATCTACCGGATCGCGCTGCGCATGACCGGGAGCACCGCCGACGCCGAGGACGTCGCCCAGGACGTCGCGGTGCAGCTGTGGCGGATGCTGGCGACGTTCACCGGCTCGTCGACGTTCTCGACCTGGCTGTACCGCATCGTGGTCAACCGCTGCCTGACCCACCTGCGGGCGCAGCAGGTCGCGGGACGCCGGACCGAGCCGCTGCTCGAGTCCGACCATCCCCGCGTCGTGGGTCCGGAGAAGCGCGTGCTCGACGGGGCGCGGGTGGACGCGGCCGCGGCGGCGCTCGGCGGGCTGCCCCCCGAGCAGCGTGCTGCACTGGTGCTCTGCCAGATCGAGGGTCTGTCCTACCGTGACGCGGCGGCGGCCACCGGCGTCACCGAGGCCGCGATCCGCAGTCGTCTCGAGCGAGGGCGTCGGAACTTCACCGCGGCGATGCAGGAGTGGGCATGAGGAGCGACCGGAGACTGGCGTGCGGCGCCGATCCCGACGCGCTGTTGGCCCAGGTCAGCGAGGGTCGGGGGGACGAGCGGGACGCCCACCAGGCCGGTTGCCCGCACTGCCGGGCGACCCTCGCCGAGTACGCCCGGCTCTGGGAGCCGTTCGACGAGCTCGCCGCCACCGAGGTGCGGGCCCCGGCGGGGTTGCTCGACCGGGCCCTGGCCTCGGTCCGCGAGCAGGCCGGTCCGGTCGACTTCGGCCGGGTCCCCGACGAGCAGGGGCCGTACCTGGTGGCCGCGCGGGCGATCGTCGCCGTCGTGGGGCACGCCGCGCGGTCCAGCGCCGGGGTCCGCATGGCCCTCGGCGCGCTCGGCGAGCTGGTCGACCCCGGAACCGGGGCGGAGACCCGGGCGGCGGTCGGCGCGGGCGTGAGCGGGCAGAGCGTCGCGGTGGACCTCACCGTGGCCGCGGAGTACGGCCACGACCTCCGGCGCCTCGCCGAGCACCTGCGGGAGCGGGTCGTCTCCGAGGTCCGTGCCCAGACCGGGCTCGAGGTCGTCGTCGTGGACGTGGCGATCACCGACGTCTTCCCGCCGCTCGAGCCGCCGACCCCACCGCCGCCGCGGGCCGCCTGACCGACGCGGCAGCGCCCGGACGGCGCCGGAGGGACATGCCGGAACGATCTTGCCCCCGAGTCGGCGAGGGACGGACTAGGGTGGTGCTCGTCGTAGTGGAGTCGAGCGACTCCACAGTTGGCCCCGGACCCGGTCGCGGCGACACTCGCCCGATCGCGGCTGAGGGGGTCCCTGGTGCGCGACGACGGCGCCGACACCTCTCCCGGCGACGCGTCGGCGTTCGGCTCGCGGGGAGCCGACGGCGGCGCGATCCCGGTGCCCGGCGATCGGCTGGGAATGGTGTGCGCAGGGGTCCCTGCGACGGCCGGGGTCGACGGGGCGGGGATCACGGTGATGGGAAGTCTGGCCGGCGGGCTCGAGGGTGCTCGGGACCAGGTCGCCGCGACCGGTCCGGTGTCCCGCCGGCTCGAGGAGCTGCAGCTGACGGTGGGGGAGGGCCCGTGCCTCGACGCCTACGCCACCGGGATGCCGGTGCTGGTCGCCGATCTGGCGTCGGGCTTCACGCCGTGGCTCGCGTTCGCCCCGGAGGCGCAGGCCGCGGGAGCGTCGGCGGTGTTCTCGCTGCCCCTGCAGGTCGGTGCGGTCCGGCTGGGCACCCTCGACCTGTACCGGTCGCGCCCCGGGGACCTCAGCCGGGAGCAGCTCGCCGCGGCGCTCGCGGTGGCCGAGACCGCCACCGAGCTCCTCCTGGAGAACTCCGATCCCGACGCCGACCCGGGCGAGGACGTCGGGTGGCTGTCCGGCGTGCACGCCGACGTCCACATCGCCTCGGGCGTCGTCTCGGTGCAGTCCGGCGTGGACGTCGGCGCGGCGCTGCTGCGGCTGCGCGCGTACGCCTTCGCCCACGCCGAACCCCTGCACGAGGTGGCCCGCCGGGTCATCGAGCACACCCTGGTCCTCGCCGGGGGCAACCTCGACGACGACCCACCCGAACCACCAGACGACCGACAGCCCGCCCCGGACCCGGAGGACGACGACCGATGAGCGAGACCCGCGAGGCGCAGGTGGTCGACACCTTCCTGGCCCTGACCGACACCCTGGTCCACGACTTCGACGCCCTGGACATCCTGACCATGCTCGCCGAGCGGTGCACCGAGCTGCTCGACGTGTCCGCCGCCGGCATCATCCTCGCCGACGGGCAGGGCCGGCTCTCGGTCGCCGCAGCGTCCTCGGAACGGTCGCGGCTGCTCGAGGTGTTCGCGGTGGCGATCGACGGCGGCCCCTGCGTCGACTGCGTCCGCGGCGGGGTCCAGGTGCTCTGCGACGACCTCCTCGGTGCTGAGGCGCAGGAGAGGTGGTCCCGCTACGCCCGCGGCGCGTCCGAGGCCGGTTTCCGCGCCACCCACGCCCTGCCGATGCGGCTGCGCGACGACGTCATCGGGGTCCTGACCCTGCTGCACACCGGCCCGCACACCCTGACCACCGAGGACGCCCGCCTCGGGCAGGCCCTGGCCGACGCGGCCACGGTCGGACTGGTCCATGAGCGTGCGGTGCGCCGGGCGGAGACGGTCCAGGAACAGCTCCAGGGCGCCCTGAACAGCCGGATCATCGTCGAGCAGGCCAAGGGCGTGCTGGCTGCCCACTCCCATCTCGGGCCGCACGCCACGATCGGTCCCGACGAGGCGTTCGTCCTGCTGCGCAGCCACGCCCGGGCGCACGGGCAGCGTCTCACCGAACTCGCCCGCGGCCTCGTCGACCGCTCCGTCGACCCGACCACCGTCCTCGGCGTCAGTGCCTGACCGGTCCGTGAGCGGCCCGACCCCGGATCTCCGGGGTCGGGCGGGGGCCTAGCGATGCTCGAGGAGGCGGGCCGGTCGCGGACGTGACGGCTGCGGCTCGGCGACGAGCGACGCGACGGCGCCGACCCGGTCGGGGAACACGGCGGGGTGCGGGGCGGGCCAGAGCTCTCGCGAGAGCCGGGTCAGCTGCCCGGAGAGCCCGACGATCGCGAAACCGGCGCCGTGTGCGGCCGCGAGGCGGGCACCGTCGTGGAGCGCGCCCAGTCCGCGGAGGCCGCAGAAGGTCATCCGGGTCGCGTCGACCACGATCCGGGCGGCGGGACGGGCGACGAGCTCGGCGAGGGCCGACGCGAGCTGGCCGGCCGTCGTCAGGTCGACCTCGCCGATCACCCGGACGACCTCGACGGGCACCTGCCGCCCGTCGTCCGTCGCTGCATACGAGCGTTGCAGCTCCATCCACAGGACAGGCTGGGACACGGTCGCCCGCTCGCCGACGTCCTTGACAGGTGTCTGCGTCCGTCTCACGGGTGCCTCCCGGTGGGTCCGATGCGGAGCCACACGGGACCGGGGTGACGAGAGTCGACAGTGCCAGATCGATTGTGGGCTGTCGACCCTGCGAGGACGGGCCGGCACGCGCGGTCGTCCGCACGTGCCGGCCCGGGGTCCGTCCGCCCCGGGCATCGCCCGGGGCTCGAGATCAGCTCTTGGAGCCGATCTTCTGTCCGACCATGCCGCCGAGCGCCGACGCGAGGACGGTCAGCCCGAGCGCGAGGGCGGCCCAGCCGGCCCCCTGCTGCGCGGCCTCGAGGGCCTGGGCGGGGTCGATCTGGCCGGCGGTCTGGCCCGCGGCCTGGCCGGCCTGGCCGGCCTGCCCGCCGAGCTGACCGGCGACGCTGGAGAGGCTGCCGAGCAGGGCGCCGGCACCGAGCAGTGCGAGGCCGAGGATCGAGACGATGCCGACGGCCCAGGTGAGGACACCGTGCAGCAGGCCCTCGTCGGAGTCGCGCGAGGCGGCCGTGGAGCCGGCCATGAGTCCGCCGACGAAGAAGGCGATGAGCGCGAGGACCGCGCTGACGATGCTGGCGGCCGTGCCCTGCCCCTCGCCGTCGGTGCCCAGGTCGAGGATGCCCAGCGCGAAGAACAGCAGCTGCAGGACGAGGAAGACGGGCAGGGCGACGAGCACGCCGGCCCACACCGGGCCCCAGTGCACCCGGTCCTGCATGCGCTCGGGCCGGGGGGCGTTGGTGTGGCGCGGGCCCCGGCCGTCGGGCTCGTTGGTGGGTCGGCCGTTGCCGGCCTGTCCGGTCTCGTAGGCGGTGCTCATGGGATCCCTTTCGTTCGGACGGCATGCACCGGCGGCGCACGGAGTGCGCGCGAGGGACATGCGGGAGGAGGGGTGCGCCGAATCTCGGGGAGTGAACGTCAACGACACCGTGCCGCACCGGTCGTGACGCGACCGGGTGCGGCCGACCGGGCTGCCCCGCTTCACCCCGGCTCGACACCGGGAAGTCGCGGGACGTGACGCACGACGCCGGGTCCGCCCGGGGAACCCGTCCCGGGCGGGTCGCACCGTCACCCCGTCATGAACAAGTTCCGATACGCCTGGACAGCGTCCCCACGGCTTGTACGGTTGGGGGCGAATCGACGAGCGGCGCCCCCAGACCCGGTCCTCCGCATCGCCTCCTCTGCCGAGGCTTCCAGGGACGGGGCGCGCACCATGACCTGCCTTCTCGACGACCAACTCGTCGTCGCCCTCCGCACCGCCGCGTCCGGCCTGGTGCGTCAGAACATCCGCGACATGGACAACGTGCTGACGCAGATCGTCGCCTCGGCCGCCCAGACGGTCCCGGGCGCCGACGGCGGCGGAATCTCGCGGACCGAGCAGGGCACCGTGCGCGCCTGCCACGCGACCCACGAGGTCATCCGGGACCTGGACCGGCTGCAGGTCGACCGGGGGCAGGGCCCGAGCTCGCTCGCCGCGGACGACCCGCCCGCCGGCGGCGTCGTCATCGCCCACGACCTGGCCAGCCGGACCGACTCGGACCGGTGGCCGTCCTTCGCGCCGGCCGCGGTGCGTGCCGGGTACCGCTCGATCATGTCCGCGCAGCTGACCTCCAGCGGGCGGGGACGCCACGCCGCGCTGAACCTGTACGCCCACGAGCCGGACGTCTTCACGGCCCACGCGCAGAACATCGCCGGCCTCTACTCCGCGCAGGCGTCGCTGCTGCTCTACGGCGCCGACCAGGCCGACTACCTGCAGCGGGCGGTCGAGTCCCGGGACCTGATCGGGCAGGCCAAGGGGATCCTCATGGAGCGGTTCGACGTGACCGCGGACCAGGCGTTCGAGATGCTCATCAACTCGTCGCAGGAGACGAACGTGAAGCTGGTCGACGTCGCCCGGTGGCTGACCCGCGACCAGGAGTCGAGGTCGGCCGCGAGGCCGACCCCGCTCTGGACGTCAGCGGTCTGACCGTCCCCGGCTCTCCCAGCGACCCGGGCCGGGGGTGTCGACGGTGTGCCGCCGGCTCTTGGCGTTCCACGACCACCGGCCGAACCCGAGACCCCAGCTGACGCCCTCGGCGCCGACGTTGAGCCGCAGCGGCCCGAGGCGGAAGGTCCGGCGCATGTGGTGGCGCGGGCTCATACGGGGGAAGAGACGGAATCCCAAGGGGTCCTCCTAGGTGGAAGTGTCCGGAATGCCCGGTCGGTGGCCTCCCGAACCCGGCGATCGGCCCGGTCGCCGCTCCCGCATCAGACGCTGACGGCGATCCCGGCCACCGCGAGGGCGCCGAGCGTGTAGACGGTCGCGGTCGTGCGGCTGGCGGGCAGGTCGCGGGCGGCGCCGAACCGCTGGTAGAGGCGGTCGAGGCGCTGTCGGACACGGTCGCCGCGGAGCAGCCCGACGACCAGCAGGACCAGGCAGGGCAGGCAGTAGACGACGGCGTACCCGGCCAGGACGAGCAGGGCCACCGGCCATCCCGTCCCGGCCGCCACGAGCCGTTCGATCGCGACGAAGTAGGGGAAGGCGTTGGGCAGGTCCACCGCGGTGATCACCGCCCCGACGGGGACCGCGGTCCAGGGGGAGAACCAGCTCGGCAGGGCCACCGCGGCGCGATGGCGCGGACGCAGCCGACGCAGCCCGACCGCGAGCAGCGCCAGGGCGGCGAGGCCGAAGGCGGCCCGGCGCACCCAGAGCAGCCCGCCCGCCACGGCCGCGCCCTGGGCCGCGGCGTAGATCGCGGCGCCGAGGGCGAACACGGTGAGCGCCGCCCCGGCGACGATGCCCAGCGCGAGCACGACCTGGCCGGTCCCGCGGCGGCCCCGACCGGCGTGTGACCTGCCCCCGGGCAGCAGCAGGATGAGCGTGACCAGGCCGATCGTGGCCGGGTTGAACGAGTCCAGCAGCGCCAGCCCGGCGATCCCGGCGAGCAGCCCGGCCGTCACGGCTCCTCCGCCCCGGTGCGCACCGGGCCGGGGCCCAGGAGACGGCTGTAGATCTCCTCCAGCTCCCCGGGCGCCGGGACGGTGTCCGCGAGGGTCGCCGCGAAGAGTCCGTCGCCGACCAGACGGACGACCGCCGCCAGGACCTCGTCCCCGAGCTCGGCCGCGATCATGGCCTGCCACCGGGTGACGGCCTCGTCGATGCCGTGGCCGAGCTCGATCCGGCCGCCGGCCTCGACCCGCATCAGCGACAGCATCGCGCGGGCCGCCTGGTGATCCGGGCCCTGCGCGGCGGACATGCGCAACCAGGTCCGCGCCGCGTCGCCCCGCTCCGAGGCTGCGGTCATCACCTCGTCGGTCGCCGAGACGGCGCGCTCGGCCAGCCCCCGGACCAGCGCGCCCCGGTCCCGGAAGTGGTGGAGCACCCCGCCCTTGCTCACCCCGGACCGCGCGGCGATCGCGTCGAACGTCGGCGCCGCGTCGCCCGCGAGCACCAGTTCCTGCACCGCGGCGAGCACCCGGTCCCGCGCATCCGATCGCCTGGCCACGCCTCCACGCTACCTGACAAACCGTCCAGACGGTCGGGACAGGTCGTCAGGGGGAGTGGGCGAGGCTGTGTCCGGAGTGCCGCGGGTCGGGGCCGGCGGGCTCGACGGAGACGTCGAGGGCGGGGCGCTGCGCGGCGTCCGCCGGATCGGCGGGCAGGACGAGCTCGCCGGCCCAGCGGCTGCGGTCCGGTGCGGGGGCCAGGGCACCGAGCGGGCGCATCCCCCCGGGTTCGACGGCCCAGACCTCGAGGGTGTGGCCGGCGGGAACCCCGGCGGGCACGACGACGTCGACGTGCATCACCGGCCCCGGCCCCATGACGGCCTCGCCGCTCACCCCCGGGTCGGCGGAGACCAGGGCGACCCGCGCCACCGCGGTGGGGCCGGCACCCCCGGACGGGTCGAGGAGGCCGCCGAGCGCGGGGGAGAGCACGGCGACGGCGGCGGCCACGGCCGCGATCGCGAGACCGGCGACCACCACCCGTCGTCGGCGCCGCGGTGCCGGCTGCGCGACGTCCTGGGCGAACCGGGGACCGGGGTGGCGGTGCCCGTTCCGACGACGGCCGCCACCGACCGTCCCGGGACGTCCGGGGAGGTCGCCGGGGAGGGCGCCGTCGGGGAGGTCGTCGTCGAGCTGCGCCAGGATGCCGCTCCAGACTGCGGGCGGAGGGGGTGGCTCACCGGCAAGGGCGAGGCCGTCGCGGGCGAGGCCGACGGTCCGGCCGAGGGCCGCGACCTCGGCCGCGCACGCCGGACACCCGGCGAGGTGCGCGGTGACCACCTCGTCGGTGGGCTCGCCGGGGAGTGCGGCCGCCGTGAGCTGGTCACGCGTCGGGTGGGGCACCGGTCACCTCCCACCGTCGTCGTAGCCGCGAGAGACCCCGCCGCAGGTGACTCTTCACCGTGCCGAGCGGCAGCCCCGTGGCCGCCGCGATCTGGGGATGGGTGAGCTCGTCGAACACCGCCAGGCGCAGTACCCACCCCTGATCGGCGGGCAACCGCGCGAGCTCGTCGGCGACGAGCAGTGTCTCGACGACCTGGTCGGCCAGCGACGTCCGCGGCCCCGGGTCCTCGAGGGGCGCCGGGTCCGCGAGGGTGACCGTCCCGGCGTCGCGTCCGCGGGCGGCCAGACGGTCGGCGACCCGGCGGCGCAGGATGCCGGCGAGCCAGGCGCCGAGGGCTCCCCGGTCGGGGTCGAAGCCCGCGCGGCCCCGCCACGCGTCGACGAACACCTGCTGGGTGACGTCCTCGGCGTCGTGGTGCGACCCGACGGCGCGGCGGGCGGAGGCGAACACCCAGCCGCCGTGGCGGTCGTAGGCCTCGCGCAGCGCGCCCGCCTCGCCCGCCCGCAGGCGGCGCCCGATCCGCTCGTCGTCGGGCACGGTGGTGCCGGTGCCCCGGGCACCCTCGTGCGGGCGCGCTGCGCTGTCGGTCACCGGGCGCTCCTCATGCCCTACCCGGTCGCCGGGCACGGGCCGGACGGAGGTCGCATGCGGCCACTCCTCAGCCGATCGGTGTCGCGGTCACGACGAGGTTGTCGCGGTAACTGCGCTGGTCACGGTCGAACGGCCCGTCGCACGTTATCAGCGTGAGCCGACCCGGACCGGTCCTCGCGAACAGCTCGTCGAGGGGGACGTCCTGCTTGCTCCACCGGCGCACGTCGGTGACGCGGTGGACCACGGTCCCGCGGGGGCCGTCGACGAGGACCTCGTCCCCGGGGTCCAGGCGCCCGAGGGTCGCGAAGGCCCCCTCGCCCTGGACCCGGTCGTCGACGTGGCCCGCGAGCACCGCGGACCCGGCCGGGTCGCCCGGCGCCGGCCCGAACCGGTACCACCCGACCTCGGCGATCCGTGCCGGGACCTCCATCCGGCCGTCGGGGTCCACCCCCACCGCCACCACGGGGGCGTCGAGGCCGATCGCCGGCGCCCGCAGGCGCACGGGCGCGGCCGCCTCGGCGGGCACCACGGCCCCGGGCACCGTCCCGGTGGCCGTGTCGGCCACCGGGACGGGCCCGGCCCGGGCCGCCGGCACCGCCGCGGGGGGCGCGGCCGACGGGGCGACGACCCCGGTCGGGTCGGTGGTCGCGGCCAGGATCGAGCCGAGCGTCAGCACGAGGCCGACGATCAGCCCGATCCAGGCCGCCGGGCGACGGTTCAGCGCCGGCTCGCGGGTCGCAGACGGGCCAGCGACAGCCCGACGATCGCGATGCCGGCGGCGGTCAGGCCGGCCCACCAGCCCGGCGCGCCGTCGGCCGGGGCGCCGGACGGGGCGCCCGCGGGGACCCCGGAGGGAGCGGAATGGGAGCTCGTGCTGAAGGTGACCAGGTCCAGCGACTCGTCCTGCAGCGAGCCGATCGCGTGCACGAACGTCGTCGTGCCCTCCCGCAGCGGCAGGTCGGCCGGTCCGATCACCGGGTCGGTGGTGCCGGCGGCGGCGACCGACGCGGAGACGGTGCCGGCCGGGACGACCAGGGCCTCCTGCCTCGGGTTGGTGATGCCGCTGACCACCGGCTTCCCGTCGGCCAGGACGTCGACGGCGGGGGCTGCCGCCAGGTGCCGGACGACGACGCGGGCCTGACCGGCCGGGACCGCGGACACGTCGTTCACCAGGGGGGTGAGGGCGGGCTGCCCCTGGGCGTCGAGGTGGGCCGCCAGGGTGACGTTCCCGCCGGCCGGCAGGTCGGCCTGCGCGGACAGCAGCGCCCTGCCCGAGTCGTCGGCGGCGTCGGCCGGGAACACGGCCACCTGGTGCGGGCCGGCCGGCAGCGGCAGCGGGCCCTCGACCGTGCCGGGCTCGAAGTCGTCGATCGCGCGCTCCCCGTCGACGTAGACGTCGACCGGGGTCTTCGGGATGCCGTGGACGACGTACACGGTGCCGGTGGCGGTGTCCTGGGCGCTGGCGACACCGGCGGTGCCGAGGGCGACCGCGGACGCCACCAGGGCGACGCCGGCGGCGCGGGTGAGACGGCGCATCGGGTCCTCCAAGGTGGGGGGAGGTCGGAACCGGGACGGAACCGACACCTCCACTACGGCCGGCGGCCCTCCCACGGATGCACCCGCACCGTATCTCCTCGACGGGGGACCACGCCCCGGACGTTCAGCCCGCGGCGGCCGCCTTGGCCCGGGTGCGCTCGCGCCGCTCCTCGAACCGCACGGCCTGGGCCTCGGCGGTCGTCAGGAAGACGTCGAGCTCGTCGCGGGCCTTCTCACCCTCGCGGTCGAGGCCCTCGAGCTCCCACACCTTCCAGTGGCGCAGCAGGGGCCGGAGCACCTCGTCCAGGTGCACGCGCTGGTCGTAGATGCCGGCCTGGGCGATCTGGACGGCCTTGCGGGTGAAACCGGGGATGACCGCTCCCGGCATCTCGAAGCCGATCACCTCGTCGGTGATCGCCCGCATCGTCGGGCCGGGGGCGATCTCGAGGGCCGCCTTCGCGAGGTTCCGGTAGAAGACCATGTGCAGGTTCTCGTCGGTCGAGACCCTCGTGAGCAGCTTCTCCGCGATCGGGTCGTCGGCGAACTTCCCCGTGTTGCGGTGCGAGACGCGGGTGGCGAGCTCCTGGAACGAGACGTAGGTGAGCACCTGCAGGATCGGCTTCTCCGCCGTGTCGTAGCCGGTCTGCATCACCTGCATCCGCGCCTGCTCCAGCTCGACGGGGTCGACGCCGCGGGTGACCAGGAGGTAGTCGCGGATGCAGTAGGCGTGGCGCCCCTCCTCGGCGGTCCACCGGTGCACCCACGTCCCCCAGGCCCCGTCCTGCCCGAACGCCCGCTCGATCTCGCGGTGGTAGCTGGGCAGGTTGTCCTCGGTCAGCAGGTTGACCTCGAGCGCGGTCCGGGCCACCGGCGACAACGACGACTGCTCGGGGTCCCAGACCTCCCCGTCCGGGCCGGCGAAGTCGCGTCCCTGGCTCCAGGGCACGTACTCGTGCGGCATCCACTCCTTCGCCATCCCGAGGTGCCGGTCGAGGTTCTCGGCGACCACGGGCTCGAGGTCGAGGAGCAGGCGGGTGCTGTCGGTGATCGTCATGCTGTCGCTCTCATCCACCGGGGCCGAGCCGCAGGGTCCGGGGCGGCGACGTACCCCTCGACCATGACACCGCCGGGTCGGGGTGTCGACCCGCCCGGCGTCAGGACGAGGCTTCCGCCGCCGGTGCGTCGGCGAGGTCCTCGATGAAGGGGGCGAGGGTCTGCCAGTTGGCGCGGGTCGCGGCGGCGGCGCCCTCGGCGTCCCCGGCCTCGCAGAGCGCGACGATCCGCTCGTGCTGCGCGACCGACCCCCGGCCGCTCAGCGACCGGAAGCGGAGCCGCTCCAGGCGGCGCAGGACGGGCGTGTACCGCTCGAGGACGTCGCGGACGGCGTCGTTGGCGCTGGCCGTGACGAGCACGCCGTGGAAGTCGTCGTCGGCCGCGATGGCCGCGTCGGCGTCGTCGCGGCGCAGGGCCTCGGCGAAGCGCTCGTTGGCGTCCCGCATCGCGTCGAGCTCGGCGGTGGAGAGGTTCGGCAGCGCCTCCCGGACCGCGAGCTCGTGCATGGCGGCCGTGACCGACTGGGCGTTGCGGGCGGCGCGGACGTCGAGCGGGCTGACCATCGTGTACCGGCCGGGCCTCGTCTGCACCAGACCCGCCTGCTCCAGCCGGGCGAGGGCCTCGCGGACCGGCGTGCGGCTCACCCCCAGCCACGCGACGAGGTCGTTGTCGTTCAGGCGCTCGCCGGGCGCGAGCGTGCCCTCGACGATCGCGTCGCGGATGGCCCGGTAGGCGTCCTCGCGCAGGAGCGACCGGGCGACGAGTCCGCGACCCACGGGTACCGGCATGCAGCACATCGCATCCCGCGTCCCGGCACCTGTCAACGCGAGGTCGACCCGGCGCGTCGCCTGGTTCCCGGGCGCCTCGCACGCACTCCCGGCCTCGCAGCCCGACGTCGTCGCCGACGTGATCCTCCGGGCCTCGGCGGCAGTCTGACCGCGCGCGGACCGGCACCGCCCGACGAGGCCGCACGCGCGGCCTCGTCGGGCAGGCTCGCGACGGGGTCAGACGCCCTTGGTCGTGCGGGAGATCTGGTTGTGCCGGTCGTCCATGGCCTGTTCGACCGCGCCCCAGGCGAGGACGGCGACGACCGGGGCCAGCGCCATCGCGACGTACTTCGAGACGACGCCGGCGCCCTTGAGGGCGATGCCGCGGATGATCATGACGCTCCTGGGGTCGTGAGGGGGGAGGAGAAGATACCGCTGACTCCCTGTACCCAGAACCGTGAGCCTTCCGACATGGCGCCCGGTGACATCTAGGTACTCTCGGTCCCCGGTAGTCGTGGACCCAGGGGAGGACGAGCGCGGATGGCGCACAGTCGCGGACGGTCCCGGCCGGACGTCGACGGGCTGGTCGAGCTCCGCGGCGCCGAGGGCGCGGGGGAGGGGGCGGTCGTCCTCGTGCACGGGCTGGGGGCGACGGGGCGCAGCTTCGGGCGGCTCCTCCCGCTCCTGCCCGACGACGCGGTGCCGGTCCTCGTCGAGCTGCCCCGCGGGGCCGCGGTTCCCGACGAGGCCGCGGCGCTCGCGCACGCCCTCGACGACGCCGGTGTCCGGGCCGCCACGGTGGTCGGGCACTCCCGCGGCGGCGCCGTCGCGGTCGCGCTGGCCGAGGCCCGTCCGGACCTGGTGGGCCGCCTCGTGCTCCTCGACACCCCGCCGACACCCGCCTCGCGCCTCACCGCGCGATCGCCCCGGGAGCGCCTGCTCGCCGTCCCCGGGCTCGGCCGGGTCCTGTGGTCCCTCGCCCCCCGCGCCGCCCTGCGCCGTGGCCTGGGCACCGCGGTCGCCCGCGGCACCGAGGTGCCCGACGTCCTGGTCGACGACCTGGCCGCTACGTCGCACCGGGCCTTCGTCGGGGCGTCGGCGTCCCTGGACGACTACCTCGCCGCCCGGGACCTGCCCGCCCGGCTGGCGACGCTGGCCCCGGTACCGGTCGACGTCGTCGTCGGGACGGACGACCAGCGGGTGGACCCGTCGTCCTGGCGGGAGCCGGAGCTGCCCGGGGTGCGACTCCTCCGGTGGGAGGGGGTCGGGCACAGCCCGGCCTGGGAGGCCCCGCAGCAGGTCGCCCGGCTCCTGGCGGACGGGGCGGCCCGGTGACGGCCGGCCCGGGACCCGCGAGCTTCGTCGACCCCCACATCCACCTGTGGGACCCCTACACGGTGCCGCGCGAGGCCGCCGCCCGGGCGCGACTGCTGCGCCCGCTGCCCCGCCTGCCCCGCGGCCTGGGGCGCCTCGCCACCCGGGCCGACCGGGAGTTCGTCGGGGACCCGCGCGCGGTGCTGCGGCCCTACCTGCCGACCGACTACCGCGACGACCTCGACGGCGTGCCGGTCGACACGGTGGTGCACGTCGAGGCCGCGTGGCCACTGCGTCGGCCCCTCGACGCGGTCGCCGAGACGCGCTGGGTGCGCGAGCTGCCGTCCGGACGCGCCGGGGCGCCCCGCCTGGGCGCGCTCCTGGTGCACGCCGACCCGCGCGATCCCGACGTCGGCTCCGTCCTCGACGCGCACCGGACCGTCGACCCCCGGGTCCGCGGGGTGCGCCTGCGCGCGGCCGCCCATCCCGACGACCGCGTGCGCGACTTCGCCGACGTCCCCCACCTGCTGCGCGACCCTGCGTTCGTCCGTGGGGTCGCCGCGATCGCCGAACGCGACCTGGTCGTCGACCTCTGGCTCTACTCCCACCAGCTCGACGACGCGGTCGCGCTCGTCGCGGAGTACCCGGACACGACCTTCGTCCTCGACCACTACGCCACCCCCGTCGGCGTCCTGGGCCCCCGCGGCCGGCACACCGGAGCCACCCCCGCCGCCCGGCGCGACCTCCTCGCCCGCTGGCGCGACGGCATCGCCGCTCTCGCGGCCGCCCCCAACGTCGTCGCCAAGCACTCGGGGCTCGGGATGAGCCTGCTCGGCGGGGAACCGGTCGTCGGCGTCGACCCCGCCTTCGTCGACCGGGTGGCGCCGCTGGTGCGGGGCCTGCACGAGAGCTTCGGCCCCGACCGCACGATGTGGGCGTCGAACTTCCCCATCGACCGTCCCGGGCAGCCGCTGTCGGCGAGCGCGCAGGTCCTCACCGAGGTGCTCGGCGGGGACGCCCGCCCGGACGCGCTGTTCGCGGACGTGGCCCGACGCGTCTACCGGCTCGACGTGCCGACCGGGCCCGACGATCCACCGGCTCGGTCCCTGCCGACCCGCACCGAGGTCCGGCGCTTCACCCTGGCCGGGCAGGTCGTGCTCGTCACCGGCGCGGCCGGGGGCATCGGCTCGGCGACCGCGCGGCGCCTGACCCACGCGGGCGCCCGGGTGGTGTGGGCCGACCTCGACGCCGAGCGGACCCGCGAGGCCGCCGCGGAGGCGGTTCCCGACGACGAGCCGCTGTGTCTCGCCCTCGACGTCACCTCGCCGGCGTCGTGCGCCGCGGCGGTGCAGGCCACCCTCGACCACCACGGCCGCCTCGACGTCGTCTGGGCGAACGCCGGCGTCTCGGCCTTCGGGCCGCTCGCCACGGTCGACCCCGACACCTGGCGGCAGGTCGTCGAGGTGAACCTCCTGGGCTCCTACCACGTGGCGCGGGCGGCTCTGCCCGCGCTCGTCGCCCACCGGGGCTACCTCGCCTTCACCGCGTCCTGGGCGTCCTTCGCGCACTCCCCGGGCCACTCCGCGTACGCGGCCTCGAAGGCGGGGATCGAGGCCCTGGCCGACGGCCTGCGCAGCGAGCTCGACCACGAGGGGGTGCGCGTCGGGGTGTTCCACCCGGGCTGGATCGACACCCGGATGGTCACCGAGAAGCAGCGCACCCAGCCGGCGTTCGGCGTGCTGCTCGACAGCCTCCCCGGTCCGCTCGGCGCCCTGACCCCGGTGGACGAGCTCGCCGAGGTGCTCGCCGACGCGATCGCCCGGCGGGCCGCGAAGGTGGTCCACCCGCGCGTCGGCTGGGCGCTGCACGCCGCCCGGGCGCTGCTGCCCACCCGCCCGTTCACCGCGAGCGCCCGCGCCGCGGCGCCGGAGATCCGGCGCCTGTCCGGTCCGGCCGTCCCTGCCGACCCCTCCGCCCACGACAGTCCCGGGAGCACGACATGACCGCTCGCAGCCTCGACGGCGCCGTCGTCCTGATCACCGGCGGCGCGCACGGCATCGGCGCGGAGACCGCGCGCCAGGCCGCCGGGCGGGGCGCCGTGTGCGCCCTGCTCGACGTCGACGGCGAGGCGGCCGCCGCCACGGCCGCGGCGCTGCCCGGCCGGGCCGACCACCTCGGCCTCGCCCTCGACGTCACCGACTCCGCCGCCGTCACGGCCGCCGTCGACGACGTCGCGGCCCGGCTCGGCGGGCTCGACGTCGTGGTGGCGAACGCCGGGATCGGCGAGGCGGGCACGGTCGCCACCCGGCCCGTCGAGGCGCTGCTCCGCACGGTGGACATCAACCTCGGCGGCGTGGTCCGCACCGCCCACGCCGCCCTGCCCCACCTCGTCGAGCGTCGGGGCTACCTCCTGCTCGTCTCCTCGGCGGCCGCGCTGAAGAACGTGCCGGGCGGATCGTGCTACGCGGCCTCGAAGGCGGGCGTCGAGGCCTTCGGCGGGGCGCTGCGCCTCGAGGTGGCCCACCGGGGCGTCGCCGTGGGCGTGGCCCACCCGGCATGGGTGCGGACGCCGATGTTCGAGGCCCAGACGGCGTCGCAGGCGTTCAACGACGGCATCCGGCGTCTGCCGTGGCCCTTCAACGTGGTCTCCCCGGTCGAGGAGTGCGGTGCCGCCTTCCTGCGCGGCATCGAGCGCCGGCAGCGCAAGATCTACGTGCCCGAGGCCCTGCGCTACGTCGACAAGGTCCGGGGCGTGTTCACCGGCGCGCTCTGGGACCGGGCCGTCGGGCTGCGCGCGCACGACACGGTGCCGGCGATGGAGCACGAGGCGGTGGGCCGGTGACCCGCTCCGTCGACGACGCCCGGGAACCGGAGGCCGGACCGGTCGTCGTCGAGCTCGACCGTCCCGCCCCGACCCCGGTCGAGCTGACGGTGTGGCCCGCCGCCGACCCGGCGGCGCCGGCGTACGTCGTGGTGCCCGCCATGGGGATGCGGGCGTCGTTCTACGCCCCGCTGCTGCAGGCCCTCGCCCGCGGCGGGGTGCACGCGGGGGTGCTCGAGCTGCGCGGGCACCAGCGGGCCGCGGCACCGCTGCCCGGCCGCCGCTACGACTTCGGCTACGCCGACCTCGTCGAGGACCTGTCCGCGGCCGTGCTCGCGGTCCGGGAGAAGTGGCCCGACGCGCGGGTGGTCACCCTCGGGCACAGCTTCGGGGGACACGTCGCCACCGCGCAGGCCGCCGCGCACCCTGCGGCCGGTGACCCGGCCCGACCCGACGCCCTCGCCCTGGTCGCCACGGGCAGCGTGGCCTGGCGCGCCTGGGGCCGACTCGCCCCGTGGCACCTGCTGCGCAGCCAGGCCCTGCTCGTCCTGACGACGGTCGTCGGGCACTTCCCCGGGCAGCGGGTCGGCTTCGCCGGCCGCGAGGCGCGCACCCAGATGACCGAGTGGGCCCGCTGGAGCCGGACCGGGAGGTTCGTCGTCGGGTCATCGAGCGGCGCGGCCGGGCTCGACGTCGACGCCGGTGCCGCGCGGGTCGACGTCCCGGTGCTCGCGGTGTCCTTCGAGGGGGACCCGCTCGCCCCCCGGTCCACGACGACCGCGCTCGCCGGCCTGTTCACCGGCGCGCCCGTCACGCTGGAGCACCACGCCCTGCCCGTCGGGCGCCCGCACGTCGACTGGGTCCGCCAGCCGCAGCTTTTCTCCGACCGGCTGCACCGCTGGGCCACCGGCGCGGCCTGAGCGGACATCGAGGACGAACCTGGCGTCGTCGTGCCGGGCGGCCGTATGGTGTAGGTCACATTCTGCCGCCTCGCTCAGGTCGGGAGTCCGTCGATGCACCCTGCTCAGACCTCACGGCCCGCGCCCACGGCGAAGGAGACGCGCCGCGTCGCCTCCGCGACGCTGATCGGCACGTCGATCGAGTGGTTCGACTTCTTCGTCTACGGCGCCGCGGCCGCCCTCGTGTTCAACAAGGTCTTCTTCCCGACGGCGAACCCGCTCACCGGGACCCTGCTCGCCCTGTCGACGTTCGGGGTCGGCTTCGTCGCCCGGCCGTTCGGCGGCGTGATCTTCGCGCACTTCGGCGACCGGATCGGCCGCAAGTCGATGCTGGTGCTGTCGGTCTGCATGATGGGCGGCGGCACCTTCGTCGTCGGCCTGCTCCCGACCTACGAGACGATCGGTCTCGCGGCGCCGATCCTGCTGGTGCTGCTGCGGATCATCCAGGGCATCGGGCTCGGCGGGGAGTGGGGCGCGGCCGCGGTGATGGCGGTGGAGTACGCGCCGCCGAACCGGCGCGGGTTCTTCGGCAGCTTCCCGCAGATCGGCGTCCCGGCCGGGATGCTGATCGCGAACGTGTCCCTGTTGATCATGTCGGCCGCGATGTCCGACGCCGCGTTCCTCTCGTGGGGCTGGCGGGTGCCGTTCCTCGCCTCCATCGTGCTGGTCGCGGTCGGGATCGCGATCCGGCTCAAGGTGGCCGAGTCGCCGGTCTTCGAGGCGGCCCGCGCCGAGGGGCGGATCGAGCGCCAGCCGGTGATCGCCGTGCTCCGCCGCCAGCCGCTCAACGTCCTGCGAGCCGCCGGCCTCCGGTTCGCGGAGAACAGCACCTTCTACATCCACACCACGTTCGTCCTGACCTACGGCACCGTCGTGCTCGGAATGGCGCGCAGCGACCTGCTGTTCGCGGTGATCGTCTCCTCGGCGATCGGGCTCGCGACGATCCCGTTCTACGGCTGGGCCTGCGACCGGTTCGGCCGGCGGCCCGTCGTCCTCTGGGGATCGTTCGTGCTGCTCGCGATGAGCTGGCCGTACTTCTGGGCCCTCGACACGCGCTCCCTGCCGCTCATCGTGCTCGCGACGGTGATCGCGGTGAACGTCGGGAACTCCGCGGTCTACGCCCCGCAGCCCGCCTACTTCTCGGAGCTGTTCGAGCCGGAGGTCCGCTACAGCGGGGCCTCGATCGGCGCCCAGGGCGCGAGCGTATTCGCCGGCGGCCTCGCCCCCGTCATCGCGACCGCCCTGCTCGACGCGACCGGCGGCTACGACTGGATCGCGGTCTACATGTCCGCGATGGTGCTGATCACCATCGTCACGGCGTTCCTGTCGCCCGACCCGTACCGGGAGTCGCTGAAGCAGGCGCGCGAGCCGGTCCCGGTGGGGAGTTAGGCGCCCGGCACCGAGCCGGGCGGGAGGAACTCCACGTCGTGGAGCGCCGACTGCCGGACCACCTCGGCGGGATCCGAGAGGTCGTGCAGCTGGTCGAACAGGTGGGCCAGCTTGCCCGTGGGGCTCACCCAGAACAGCGCGCGGGAGTCGGCCTCGGTGCGGTTGTAGTAGGCGTGCGGGAGGCCGCGCGGCATCAGCACCGTGTCGCCGGGCCCCGCCGTCTCCCACTGGCCGTCGAGGTAGAGCGTGAAGACCCCGTCGAGGACGTGGATGTGCTCGTCCTGCGTCGGGTGCACGTGGGGCGGGACGCCGGTGCCGGGCGGGTCGAGGGTCTCGAACGCGAAGCTCGACTCGCTGACCGCCCGCGCCCAGTAGGTGTGGCCGAGCACGTTCCACACCCGCCGGTGCTGACCCTCCCCGGCGCGCACGATGCCCTTGGGCAGGGGACCCAGCACGATCTCGTCACCGTCGAACATGCCCGGACCGTAGTGCTCGGACCGGCCGCCGGTCATCGTTCGCGGGGCCCGAGAGTTCGCTGAAGCAGGGTCAGGTCGATCCACCGTCCGCGCTTGTGGGCGATCCGGCGCAGCTGCCCCGCCGGCAGGAAACCGGCGTCCAGGTGCAACGCCCGCGACGCGCGACCCTCGTCGTCAGCGTCGGCGATGACGGCCACGACCTCCCGGAACCCGACGTCGCGACCCTTCTCGAGGAGGACGTCCAGCAGGCGACCGCCGTGACCTCGTCGCAGGGCGGACGGCGCCACGTAGACGGAGTCCTCCGCGCTCGAGCTGAACACCGCGTGTCCCAACCAGCGCGAGAGCTCGGCGTAGCCGACGACGACGTCGTCCTCCAGGGCCACGAGCATCGGGTGGCCCGCCCGCCTCGTCTCGACGATGCGCGCCCGCCACTGCTCCGGGCTCAGCGGGCTCGGCGCCGTGATCGGCAGCACCGAGTTGACCACGTAGTACCCGTGGATCGCCGCGATGCTCGCCGAGTCCGTTTCGGCGACGTCCCTGATCCGTCGACGGGTCGACATCCGTCCCCTATCTCCCGTGCCCGTCCGCCTCGTCCCGGGCGGTGGTAGGCCGGAGGTTGCGGGCTCCGCTGCCCTTCACGTGCGCACCCGCGGCGACGCTGTGGCGGATGCCGTTGTAGACGAGGTCCCAGAGCGCGGGGTTGGCGTGCAGGTCGTTGGTGCCGGCGGTGGTGCGACGCTCGTCGCGGTCGACGAGGGTGATCCAGTGCTGCCCGTTGCCGGCGGCGACCGTGATCTCGGTGAGGGCGTAGAGGTCGACCCACGTGCGCCGGCCCTGCAGGTAGTCGGCGCCGGCGGCGAGGTAGGTGCGGGACACGTTGCGGGCGCCGAGCACCGCGACGACGCCGAAGAGCGCCCAGAGCCACCAGAACCCGAGGATGCGGCTGTCGAGCAGGGCGCCGAGGCCCAGGAGCGCGGCCGTCATCCCGACGAAGACCAGCCCGTCCCACCGGGTCCCGCGGTGGACCTCGAGGACGCGGCCACGGCCGGGAGGGGGTGGGCGGAGCCGGTCGTCGACCGGGTCGGGGCCGTCGCCGCCGAGGTGCAGGGCGCCGTGGGGGAGGGGCCCGGCCAGCGACCACCGGGGGCCGGCGGGCGGGCGGGGGAGTCCGGTGGCGGGGTCGGGACGGGCGGGCAGCGGCCGGTCGCCGAGGCCCCAGGTCCGGGTGCTCACGTGACCCAGCCCTCGATGGTGTCCCAGTGGTCGCCGATGGCCCAGGAGACGGCGAAACCGGCGCCGACGGCGACCAGGGTGGCGGGGCCGCCGGCGATGGCGAGTCCGGTGAGCGCGGCGACGCCGGCCGTCGTGACGATCGAGGCGGCGGTCTGGGTGACGTTCTTGGCGGTGGCCGACTCCACGGAGCGACCCGCCGCGGTGTCGAGACCGATGCCGAGGCCCGTCGTCGCCAGGCTCAGGTAGGGCACGCTGCGCAGCACCGGCGCGGCCCTGCCCAGCACGCCGGTGGCGCCCTCGAGCTCCGGGGCGGCCCGGGCGCCGTGGAGGGCAGGTCCGATCACCGGCCTGTCCTGCAGCCCGAGCAGGAGGCGGCGGTTCGACGCGGCGGCGGCGTCGGCGCGCGCGGCGAGCCGCCGGGCCTCGTCGTACCGCGCCCGGGGGGCGACCGAACCCGCGCCGGGGGCCGCCGGCGCCACGTGGAGGGCCTGCTGCCACCGGCGGGCCTCGTCGTCGTAGTGCGCGCCGACCTTCGCCCACCGGTCGGCGGCTCCGAGCAGGGTGGAGCCGGTGGCCAGCGGCACGAGGGCGCCGCGGTAGGTCCACGTGAAGCCCCGGGTGTTCAGCAGGCCGGTCGGCTCGGCGAGGGCGGCCCGCAGTCGGTCCTGGGCCTCGACGTAGCGGGAGCGGGCGTGCGTGGCGACGGCGTCCGCCTCGTCGAAGGCCCGCTGCTGGGCCGCGGCCCCGTCCGGGGTGAGCGTGGTCGGCTCGCCGATGACCTTCCCGACCACGGGGAGTCCGGCCCCGGTCGCGATCGCCCGGGCCCGCGCCATGTCGGCCTCGACCGCGTCGACGGCGCCGGCGAAGTCGGTCATCGCGCGGGCGGCGTCGCGGGCGTGGCCGGCCACCTCGTCCCCGTCCGCGCACAGCTGGGCCGCCCGGTCGCGGAAGCCGTCCCCGGCGGCGCCCTCCCAGGCACCGGACGACTGCCGGCGGGCGGCGTTGACCCCGTCGGCGGTCTGTTCGGCGCCCCGGGAGACCGCGTCGAGCCAGGCCGCGGTCGCCCGGCACGACCCGGCCTCGGCGTCGACCGTGGTGTCGATGGGCACGTCAGGACCCGAGGATCGCGCTCGCGTCGGCGCCGCGGTAGGACGACGCGGCCGACCGCACCGCGTCCGCCGTCGTGGCGGTGCCCTCGATCAGCCCCGACACCGCCCGCGCGAGGGCTGCGACGTAGGCGATCACCTCCCCGGTAACGGGACCCGCCTGCGGGACGTCCGGGGCCGCGCCCGCCGCACCGGACAACGGGGTGGCCGCGGCGTCCAGGCCGGCGGCGATCCCCTCGACCCGGGCGACGTCGACGTCGAAGCCCGGCGCGCTCACTGTCGGTCCCCGTGACGCAGCTCGGGTGGGAGCTCGAGGCCGGGCACGACGAGGTCCGCCCCCGTGGCGTCCGCCAGCTCGGCCACCCGGTCCGTGCGCACCGCCATCCACGGCTGCGCCCGCCCGCAGCACGCCACGAGGTCCTCGACCGTGTCGTAGACCGGGAGCGCCAGCTGGCCGTCGGTCGACCGCCGCAGCTCGCACACGGCCTCGTCGTCGCGCGGCAGCTCGTGCAGCGGCACCACCACCGTGTCGAGCAGGAGCCGCTGCTCCCCGGGCGTCATGGTCGACAGTCTGGCAAGACCGCCGAGGAGCGTGGGGCCGTTCCGGGTGGTTCCTCAGATGAGCAGGGGAGCCACGAGCTCCGGGTCGACCAGCGCCACGAGGGTCCGGGCGCGTTCGACGAGGTGGAACCGGGCCTGCGGGATGGCATCAGCGATCTCGCGACCGTGCTCGGGCTTGGCCCCGTGGTCCTCCTCGCCGACCACGACGTCCACCGGGATCGTCAGCCGGGGGAGCTCCGCGAGGAAGTCGGACTCGGAGAGCAGGTCGAGGCCGGCAGCCCAGGCCTCGATCGAGATCGTCTCGGCCAGCCGCCGGGCGTACCGCACCACGCGGCCGTTCCGGGCCAGCTGCTCGGGCGTGAACCACCGGTCCATCGGCAGGTCCACGGCGGCGGGATCCCGACGAAGGGCGTTGGCGAGCGCGGAGAACACCGGCGAGGGAGTAGCCCGGGCGCTGAGCAGCGAGAGCCGCCCGACCCGTCCGGGATGGTCGAGCGCGCAGCGCTGCGCGATGGTCGCGCCCAGGGAGTGCCCCACGACGTGCGCCGTCGGTACGTCGTAGAGGTCGAGGAGTTCGACGAGGCCACGGGCGAGGCCGTCGGCCGTGGGGAACGCTGCGCCCGCCGCGGCCCCGTGCCCGGGCAGGTCGTAGCGGATCACGCGGTGGTCGGGGCGGAGGGCCGCCGCCAGCCCGTCCCAGCCCTCGAGGTCGAACGGGGTGGCGTGCACGAGCACGACCACCGGACCGCTGCCCTCGTCGACCACGCGGGTCGGGATCCCACCCAGCACGACCTGGCGTTCGCCCATGTGGTCCCCCCTGCCGGAGCAGGAGACCGTACCGGTGACGACGAACGGCAGGGAGTCCTGTCACCCGGGTTCTCGGGACCGTTCCCCCGCGTGGGTGCGAGCTCCGGGAACGCACGACCGCTCGACGGTCCTGAGCGACATGACCCGCGTCGAGCCGGCTCCGGGTGATCCGCGATCCTTGAGGTCGACGCATCGGGGGCCCTGATCGTCGCCGGCGGCCGAGGAGGGACGGAATGACGAGGACGCACCGCGTGAGCGTGGCGGCGGCGATCTTCGCCGTGGTGCTGCTCTCGTCCGCGTGCGGCAGCACGGAGGCGCCTGCCGTCGCCCCCCTGAGCGTGGCGCCCCTGGCGCCCGCGAGTGCTCCGCCGGCGGCCCCCAGCCCTGTCGTCGAGGCGACGCCGAGCGAGCCCGCCAGCCTCCGCGATCCGGCGAAGAAGGACCTGGCGATGGCGCTGGTGTCCAGCGCCGAGAACTCGACGCTGAACTGGCGGGGGCAGTACGGCTACCTCGAGGACATCGGGGACGGGCGCGGCTACACCGGCGGACTGATCGGCTTCACCTCGGGAACCGGCGACATGCTGACCCTGGTCAAGAACCTCACCGCCACCGCCCCGAAGAACCCGCTCGCCCCGTTCCTCCCGGCCCTGCGGGCGGTGAACGGGAGCGACTCGCACGACGGTCTCGGCGAGGCGTTCGAGGACGCCTGGCGCCAGACCGCGACCGACCCCCGGTTCGCGGCGACGTTCGTCGCCGCGCAGGACCGCCTCCGGGACAAGGCCTACTTCGATCCCGCGGTCGACGCGGCGGTGACCGACGGGCTGCCGCTCCTCGGGCAGTTCGTCTACTACGACGCCGCCGTGGTGCACGGTCCGGGCACCGACTCCGAGAGCTTCGGGGGCATCCGTTCCGCGGCGATGAAGCAGGCGAAGACCCCCGCCCAGGGCGGCAGCCTCACTCGCTACCTGGACGCGTTCTGGAAGGCGAGGATCGCGGTGATGCGCTCCGAACCCGCCCACCAGGACGTCTCCCGCATCACCGACCTCCAGCAGAAGTTCGCGAGGGAGGGCAACTACTCGTTGCGGACTCCGCTGACGTGGTCGGTCTACGGAGATCCCTACTCGATCCCCTGAGCGGGCCGCGTGTGTGCGGTTCCCCGAGGCGGCGATCCCTGGCCTGATCTGCAGGAATCGATGTTCTGCAAGGGTTACCGGTCTTTGATTGCGCAGTGACGCAAATGGGTCCTCGTCCGGCCGCTCTGTTCGGCGATCACCACGTTCAACGGCGATACCGTCACCCATGCGCATTCTGTTCGCCAGCACCGGCGGGGCGGGGCACATCACTCCGATGCTTCCGCTCGCCCAGGTCTGTCGGCGGGCTGGGCACGACGTCCTGCTGGTGGGTCCGCCCGGCCTTGAGGGGACCGCGGAGCGGGAGGGTCTGGCCTTCGCCGCAGGCGCGCTGCCGGACGAGGCAGAGACCGGTCCGGTGTGGGCCCGGGTCCCGGACCTGTCCTATGCCGAGGCGGAACGCCTGGTCATCGGGCAGGTCTTCGCGACGCTGAACGTCCGCGCGATGCTTCCCGCGATGCGCGACACCGTGCGCGGGTGGCGGCCCGACGTGATCGTCCGTGAGCCCGCCGAGGTCGCGTCCGCGGTGGTGGCGGACGAGGAGGGGATTCCGCACGTCCAGGTCGGCATCGGGTTGATCTCCTCGCAACGGCAGATCATGGAGGTGGCGGCGGACGCGGTCGAGGCGTGGCGCCCGGCGCTGTCGGCGCGGATCGCGGCCACGCCGTACCTGACGTTCTTCCCGCCGTCGCTCGACGGCGATCGCGAGGCGTCGCCGACCTTCCGCTTCCGGGTCCCGCAGGCCGCGCCCGCACCACTGCCCGACTACTGGTACGGCGACGACCGCCCCCTGGTCTACGTGACGTTCGGCAGCGTGGCGGCGGGCGTCCCGTGGGCGGCCCCGATCTACGAGGTCGCGTTGGAGGCGGTGGCCGACCTCCCGGCCCGAGTGCTGCTCACCACCGGCCATGGGTTCGAAGACGGCCCCTTGGTCCCGCCGGGACCGAACGTGCGCATCGCCCCGTGGATACCGCAGGCCGACGTCCTCGCGTCGGCGAGCGTGGTGGTCTGCCACGGAGGTTCGGGAACGACGCTCGGGGCGTTGGCGGCCGGGGTCCCGCTGGTCATCGCCCCGCTGTTCGCCGACCAGCCGGAGAACGCCCGACGGGTTGCCGACCTCGGCGCCGGCGTGGCAGTCGGTCCTCGCGCCCACGATGCTCCGACGAGCGCCATCGAGCCGGCCGACCTGCGGCGTGCGATCACCGATGTGCTGGCCGACCCCGACCCGGCCGAGGTGGCACGTCGCGTGGCGCGCGAGATCGACGCGCTACCGCCGACCGACGAGGCCGTCGCGGTGATCACCTCGTCGGCACGAGGCGCCCGCTGAGGAGCCAGGACACGGACGCCGATGAACAGATACCGGGCCGCTCACCACGCCTGACCGTTGTGGGTGAGGATTTCTCGACTCCGAACTCGGGTGGAGAGCTCGAAGAAGAGTGCGCCGGCAGGGACTCGACCCCCGAACCCAGTGGACAGGGTTCACGTCGGCCGTCGTAGGCCATGGAGTGCATCTGTGCTGCTCAGCGACATGATCGAGCCCGTGTGATCTTGTGCCCTCGGCCCCCACGAACAGTGATGGCGTGGCGTAAGCGGTCCCCAATCAGGGCCCCAGTTGGCCGTTCGCAGCCCCGCGACTGACCGTCGAAGATAACGTCGAGGCTGAGGAGCACGTACCCAGACCACGCCGTCGCTCGGTCCACCAGCCCCGAGAAGTTGGCCCAGCCACACCCGACCACCTGGCGCCGTCGAACCGCGGATGCCAGCGGCTGGTAGGTCGCCAGCGGACAGCGACAGCAACTCTCGTGTATAAAGACCGCCGTGTCGGCCGAGGCTATTGCAGCATTCGTTGGTGCTGGTGTGAACTTCCTAGCGCTTCTCTTCGTTGCGGGGCAGGTCGCAATCGCAAACCGCCAACTAAAGCATGCTCAACACACCAATGAAGCCGAGATAAGACGACGAAAGCGTCAGGCAACGATCGACTATTTTATGAGTACTGTCGTCGAGAGAGCTGAGCTGGCTAGTGAACTACCCGACCCAAGTGCATCGGCAGACGTCAAGGATGCCGTGAAGCGCGCTCTAGATGGTGACGCGCGTTGTCGCCGACTAATCGGAGACTACCTTGGATTCTACGAGACGATGGCCGTGGCTATCGCCTCAGATGTATACGATCTTGAGACATTGGATGCAATGGACGGTGCCAGTATCCGCTACATCGCGGACAGCTACCAGCACTTCTTTGAAGCTGTCAGGGCCACTCCCGGACGTTCAGCACACTACGTGGAGCTAGAACGGCTAGGTCTACAGATACAACATCTGCGCGGCCCTGAGAATTCCTACGTTCCGATTGCACTGCGTTCACAGGTGGTGAGGAACAGTGAATAGTTTCACCTTGTTGGCGGCAGCAGAGGGTCTCTATCCCACGTGTCGGGCTCGCCGATGGTCATTCGAACGCACTACCGAGGGCTACGGTAGAACGTCTTGCGGACGCCCACGTACCGGGCGCACCTGGTTCTACGACTGCGCGTTTATGACGAGTAACACGAACACCACGAGGGCCAGAGCGATGATCAAACAAACTTTGACCAGGAGGCGTCGCGACTCCTCCGCTTCGGCCCATCTTCGGTAGTCACCGTGCTTGCGCTGCTCTGCTATAGCATTCCTAAGCAGTTGGAGGCGGTCCAATACTACTTGCGGTCCGTCAGCTTCGGAATCGCGGATGAATGGGGCGTTGAACCGCTCGGTTGGGCCTGCTCTCTCTACGACCTCCGTGGAGGGAGCAGCGTAGTGGGGCCGCCAGCTGTCGCTGCTGGTGTCCACTTCAGACATAACGCGGTCGCCGTTCTGGGTGAGCTCTTCTCCGCCGTAAATGCCGATGTACTGACATCCGAGCAGGAGATCGTCGCCCAGGAGTTCCCGCATGATCCGGGCGACGTCGCCGTTGCTCCAGTTCCATATTTGATGCGTGACGCCGTCCTCAATGTCGTCGACTCGGCCGTCGAGGTAAGCCCTCATGGTGGCGGTGTCGAGCGGGGGGAGCGCCAGGTAGGGAGCGAGGGCGGCGTCGCGTCGCTGTTGGCTGCGCTGGACGTCGACCTTCCGTAGAATACGTACGCAGCGTGAACAGGTCCACGACCTGTTGTATATCTCGCTGTGGTCGCCGCACAGTGGCGCCGAGCAAGTCGTGCAACTGCGGATGGCGTACGTGCGACAGGAGCACACGGGGGAGCCGCTAGTCGGCGGCGGGCCCTCTTGGTAGCGGGCACCGCAGGGGTCGAGCAAACCGACTATGTTGCCGTCCCCGCCCATTGCGAAGTTCTCGACCATCGTCCGGCACTCGAAGTAGCTCGGTGCGATCGCCACTCGTTGGCTGCCATGGCATTCTGGACAAGCCATACGCTTCCCCCCTGGGTCGGGCAGTGCTGGCGCCGATGCAGATGGACTATCGCGTGCTCACAGCCTGAACGTTACGGATACTGACGCTGGTGCGGCCGACGTCGCGGCGGGCGCTCAGGATGGCGTCGACGACGAGGCCGGGATCGTCGCGATGGACGAGTGGCCGGCCGGTGAGGCGCGATGATTGGTAGCTCTCGGTTAAGGTCGCCACAGCTTCTCTTGCAACTTCTGCCAGTGACGGTGTGGGTTTGAGCCCACACGAGGCGCGGTGCGCCCGTGACCGGCGCGAAGGCTGGCACCTGCCCCAGTACCGCATGTGGCGATGTGATGCTGCACCTTGAGCAGCGGGCCCGGTAGGGCCGCTCGGGGCTAGCACCACTTGTGGGCAGTAGCCGCCGGTCAGGGCCCCGTCCGGCAGGTCGTCGTCGTCGATGTCCGCGCCCACGTCGATCCTGCCCGTCGGGGTCGTCGTCGACGTCGTCGTCGTTACCGGCGGTGTGGTCGTCGTCGTGGCGCTCGGGGCGGTGGTCCGCACTGCGTAGGTGACCGCGTGGGGTCAGGGCGGCGGCCCTGCCTGGTGGCCGAAGGTGACCACGGCGCAGGCGGCAAGGATGAGGCCGGCGGTGCCGAGCAGTACCGTCTTCTCCGGTCGCCCCAGCGGTCGCGGTTCGTTGCTCACGACACCCCCAGGCCTGCTATGCCCTCACCGATGGGGTGTCGCCGCAATGGCGACCGTCGTTACAGGTAGAGCACGCGATCGGTGGGTCGGCGCCCGAGTTGCTTTTCCCGCGCCGCAGGTCAAAAGGTGACGTGGGGCACCTTCCGGGGCTCAGGGGAGGATGGCGCGCAGTGCCGCGATGCTCAGATCGAGCGTGACCAGGACGGGGTGGCCGAGCAACGCTGAGGGTGGCGACCGCGTCAGGAAGCTTCACCGTGGGCTGGACGAGTGCTCTAGCTCGGGCATGGTCCGGCTCGGACTGGTTGATGAGCGTACTAGCTCTGTTTCGGGCGACCGCGATGCCCTCGCTGGTGAGGACCTCGCAGATCGGCTCGACCCCGAACCGGGCCTCGTGCAGATCGATGTAGTTGACGATCAGGCAGTCGAGCTCCGCCGCCACGAAAAACGTCGAGGCGGTCTTGAGATCTCGTTCGCCCGCCGGACCTCGGCGTTCTCCCGTCGCAGACGCTTGAGCTCCTCGGACTCTTTGGTTGCCATCCTTGGAGCGAAGCCGTCGTCGATGGGTGACGGTCGAGAACACCAGGGCGCTCGGGAATGCGTGCCAGGGGCCGGCCGAGGATGGCCACCGTTCCGCCGTGGGGCGCGGCATGACCAGCCCCGAATCTGCAAGCAGGCCGGAGCGGGCGCTGCGGGGGAGGGGGGAGCAGGTGCTATCCCCCAAGGACCGCGGGCGAGACCCTGCGGTCCAGCCCGTACGAGCTCGGACTCGCGACGGGGTGATCACGGAGCCGCCGGCGGCGACTCCCACCGATCATGCGCGAGCCAGTCTTGCGGCACCGGTCGCCGGAGTTCACGAGTCAGGGGTGTCTGGACGGACCGGGGTCTCGAGCCGTAGGACCGAGGCACGGTGTCAAGTGGACAGCGCTAGGGAACGCGGTAGCCAAGGGGTCGGTTGAGTGGTGGAGGAAGTTGGCTATAGTTCGCGGCAGATGATTGGGGGTTGGCTTTGCGGAGAGGACGCCGGTCGTCATCGAGGTGGACCGCTTCGACCTTAGCAATACTGATTGCCCTTGTGCTCGGCGCGTTGGCCATCGCTACAAATTTTGCAACAGCAGATGTTCCAGATATCTTAAGCTGGATTAAGACTCCTCTTAACGCGTGGGCGCTGGTTGGTGTGCTGTTGCTAGCGGCCGCGTTACTGTCCGGTTGGGCTGCTCGTGTGGCGTCTAGCTCGCGCGACGATGAGGCCGCGCACTACTCTGGACACCAATCACAGGATGATGCTCGCCGAAGCAACCGCATCCAGCGTGACCGTGGACGTCTAATAGCGTCAGTCAAGCAGGACCTTGCAGTTCTGCGTGATACCGCTCTAGGGGAGATGGTCCGGCTCGAATTCTCCGTCGACGCGTTGCCTCTGCCGTGGGAATTAAACGACTCCACAAGTGAGGAACTTCGGAGTTTGCCTGCACTGCCGCTCGTGTTCGATCCAATTGAGCTGTTCAATGCAACTCACGGGAAACTTTGTCTCGTTGGTCCTAGCGGTTCCGGAAAGTCGCATCAGTTGCGAAAACTGGCAGGTGAGGCTGCACAGCGTGCCGAAGCCAACCCGCTCTCTCCAGTTCCGCTGCTGCTTTCAGCTAGTCAGTACGAAGCCGAGACTGACTTGTTGAGGTGGGTGGTCAAGTCTGTTTCGCTTCGATATCAGATCGACGAGTTCGCCGTCGCGAGGTGGTTGCTTGACGACGACGCCATAGTGCTGCTCGACGATGTAGAAGAGCTGGGGCCAGGGGAGTTGGCGACTCTTTTCCGTAGCATTGGTGACTTTCTCGAAGGCCACCCTCAACGATCGATTGCCCTTGCTGTCCAGCCGCTGACGTTGGCCGTTGCTGCTCGACTTCCCGAGCGCATCACCTACATTGACCTGCTGCCTCCGGAACCATCAGTTGTGCGGCGCTCACTCGCCAACACAGGCCAGCACCGAAGGCTTCTCGATGGTATCGCTCACGAGACCGTCGAAGTCTTGTCGAATCCTCTTATTTATAATGCTGCTGCTATGACCCTTACGGATACAAGGCACCGGCTGCGAGGCTCGGAAACCTTAACGCGGGAAATTGTCCTGAACGATTGGTTGGAAGACGCTCTAGACCGCGCCGAGGCCGCAGCTGCCGAACCGACATCTACTCTTTCGATTTATCTACAGTGGCTCGCTCGGCTCATGACTAGCCGGAGTCACTACTTCTATATGTCCGGGATGTACGACCTCGGCATGATTGCAGATTCCCAAGCCAGAAAGATTCTGCGAACCTACGCAGCGTTGAACGCTCTGTTGGGTCTCGCAGTCGGAATGGGATGCGGCTGGTTCCTAACGGGCAGTACTGCGGTTGTAGCAATTCTCGGTGCGATCGGCGCAGCCTTGTTTGCCCTCGCAATTCGATCGATTGGCCAAGACATGGACGCCACCAGCGCGAAGCCCGCCGAGGTGGAACCCGAGCGAAGATTTGCGTTCAAGCGACTGACTGAACTGTCTTTTTGGGAAGTGCTTGGCTCCCTCTTTGCAATCTTAGTCACTATAGCCTTTCCTATTCTGACGCAGATCTCTTCGCGAGCCGACCCGAAGATCATTGCCATGTGGATCATAGTGATAATGGCTGGTCTGTGGGCGATTGGTAAGACCGTCCTCAAGCGCGAGGTGGTAGAGGAGTCGCACCGACTCAGGTTGGACACGAAAGAGGAACCCGCCGGGCTAATATTTGGTCTGGGTGGGATGGCCATTGGGCTCGCAGGCGGATCAATAACCTGGTTGTTAATCGCTACTATAAGGGATATCAACCCTGCCCGCCATCGGGACGTGTGGCTGCTCAACTTAGCCGCCGAATATCTTCATTTTGTAGATGCCACACCATCGGGCGACCTGCTGAATGCTTCTCCCGTGTTGTGGCTTGTTGTTGTCGGAGTGATCACTTCTATAGTTTCTATTGTCGCTGGATTCTCGTTGGTGCACATAATGCTTGCCATGAGTGCTTCCTGCGGCAAGGTCGTCCTAGAGACCCTAGGTCTACGTTCCGATCCGGGGCTCAATGATAAGGCTATTGATAGCCTCCGACGCAACGCGGTTATTCACTCTGCTGGCTGGCAATACCAGTTCGGGCACGAGCGAATTAGGAAGCATCTTGCCGGCGACCTCTTCTGCGTACCCATAGATAAGAAAACTGGTCGCGAGTGATTCGCGTATCGACGTAGGGTCTTTCCCCAAACGGAGCTTGGCAGCAACTGGCCGCCCAACAAGGGACGCAGCAGTGACGACCGCCGGTGAGAGCCCTGAGGACAATCAGTGCTTCCCGGTCAAGAACTCATTCGACCCGAACGACTACGCCGACGGGCGCGACACCCTAATGCCCTGCAGCCGCACCATCTCCTGCGGTCGGGCTCAGGTGCACATCAAGGTGGACTTTGTTCCTGCGGAGTGGTCTCGACGCCAACGTCTGCACCAGCAAGCGAGCAACTCCCGGACATTCGTGGGATTTCGCAAGTCTCACAAGCTGTTCGATCGTAAGCGCCGTGGCGGCACATGTTCGTCTCTCCAGAACGCGAGCCCAATCAACCAGACACGGTAGGATCAGCGGCAACAAAATGATAAATCAGGAGGAACGCAGCGTGACGAATCTCCTAGACTTCATCGGGGATTTTCCTCGGCTAACGACGCCGCTCGCCAAGCTCGAGGGTAAGGCTCCCGCGCTCTCGGCGCGAGCGGTCCCCAGCGGTGACTACGTATGGCCCGACCTGAGCGGGATTGTTCGGTCGCAATCGGCGAAGGTTATGCTCGTCGAGGCTGCAGGTGCCGTGGGCAAGTCAGAGGCCGCCAGGGCAATATCTCAACACCTGAACTGGCCGCTAATCGACTCCGCAAGAATGCAGGTAGGAGATTATACGCTTACGGGTCAGGTATTTGCCGCCTTCGGCATGGATTCTGAATTTTTACCCAAGATGTCGCGCGGTGAAGTGGGTCTTGTAATTGATGCGCTTGATGAGGCGCACCTCAAAGCGGGTACTTCGAATTTCCAAGCTTTCCTAGAGAATATTGCCTGGTTTGCTAATGGGACGACTGCCAACGTTGTAAATATCTTTCTCTTTTCGAGACCCGACACGGCAGACCTGATACGTGCACAATTTGAAGAGACAGGGCTGCCTCTTGATTGTGCGACAATATCATTCTTCACAAAAGCGCAAGCGGACTCCTTTATGGACTCGCATTTAGCCAGAAAGAACTCTGCAAAGCCTGGACGCAATTATGACGTATCGGCGAAGGCGCCCGTGCCCTTCGGTCAATTTCGAGACGCGCAACTAAATGAGATTGCCGGCGCGCTTACGAATGACCGTGTAGACGACGTTGCTGTGGTCTGGGAGTCTGTTCGGGAGTTCTTGGGGTACGCGCCAGTCCTTAGTGTTCTCGCGGAATTCTTAGCTGTTCCCAACCCTCACGCTTCTTTGAAGTCAGACCTAGCGCGTGATGTGGCGCCTGATGAGATACTACTTCAGATCATTACTGAGATTCTCGATCGCGAGCAGGGTAAATTTCACGACAATAAACTAACGCAGCTCTACGCCAAGTTGCCAGCAAACGTTGATTGGCCAAACCGGTCAGACGTCTACTCCGCCGACGAACAAGCCGTAAGGTTGGTATCCCGACATCTCGACTTAGAACTTAGAGTCGAACTCCCTGCTAGCGTCCCGGTGTCTATTAGAGACTCCTACGAGCAGGCCGCGAAGCAATTTACCGCTGACCATCCTTTTCTTGCGGGTAGGGAAGCGTTGAATGTGGTTTTTGGCGATTTTATCAAAGCCAAAGCGTCGATAGATGCGAAGTGCAAGTTGTCACTCACCCCGGACCCTGCTGCAGCGGTCATAGGGGCTGGCCCATTCTTCGCCCGTTTCGTGCACCGATTTGCCCCGGTCGTCGCTCAGTCAGCCTCCGTCCACGAGGATCTGTTACCTCTTTTGCTTGATTCGCATATAAGTTCTATGCACCGTAGTCCCAGGTATATTGCATACACCTATATGCAAGGGCAAGAAGTCTCGCTGATGGAACTCGAATACGACGATTCACTGTTCCCGCTATCCTTCATTGTTGAGGACCCCTCGGGCGTCAGCAGCTTCCCAGATCGTTTGACCCGCGGTCTGATTCTGTGTGACGATACGGTCGTATTGGGGACCCGTCGCCAGGTTCTAGTTCTCGGTCCTTATGTCACTGTGGTGGCCGCCGACATTCTCATCGAAGCTGAGCGTTTGTCTGTAGAGCCAGGTTTAGGGACTGTCCGCCCGCCGAGCATTCTTTTTGGTCGCGATACCGTTCAGGCGAACTACCTCACAGGTGTCGACTCCTATGGAGAGGGCAGCTTGGTGGTCTATGGGGATACCGTCTGGCCGCGGCTTCAAGCATTTCAGCGCAAGATCGAGGTCAGAGACAAAGCATCGTTCTCGGACTACGTACATCTTCGAGCCCTGATCAAGGCTTTCCGTCAAGGTGCAGGTAGCATGCCCAGCGTGTACGGAGAATTACTTGATAAGAGGATTGTAAAAGAAAGTCCGGTGCGCCTGAAATTCCTGAACCGGATGGTCGAACTCAAGATTGTGGTTCGACAAGAAGGGCACTACTATCTTTCGACCAGCGAGCTCGGCAAGTTTGGTATCAGCTGGGGGGCAGTGGTGGACGGATCACCGAGCAACGAGGTCCTAGAACTAATCGCCCGGCTTAACGCCCCCTAGTTGCTTCGGCCACGTAGCTGAGTTGATGGACGTGAGCGCCCACTGGGCATCGACCTCGGCGGGATCACGCCGTGGGCTCGTCGTGCGAGCTGCTGGACGATGACAGCCCGGACTCCTGCGGCTGCTCCGCAGCTCATCGTCGGCCAAGTCGTCAAGGGCCGGGCCCTCACATGCTGGCCTGCCTGCCGTTGGAGGTGGGGGAAGCTAGCAGCCCGACCACAAGGGGCACTATCGGCGCGCGCCCGCGACACTGTCGGTGCCGTGAGGGACACTCCGCTGGTGACCGGCTTGGCGACGAACGACAGCGCGAGTGCACGCAAGGCACGTGGCGCGTTCTTCACGCCACCCAGCCTCGCGCGCTACGTCGTCGACTGGGCGGTGCAGACCAGCCAGGACACGGTCCTGAACCCTCCTGCGGGGAAGCGGCGTTCCTGCTTGCTGCAGGGGCACGCCTTCGTGACCTCGCCGGCGGCGAACAACCCGAGCTACCCGGTCTCGAAGTAGATCCGGTACTAGCGGGCGCTCGCACCCAGCTCGACGGCGTCGAACTCCATGCTCAAAGTGCGCTGCAGGCCGAGCAGCTGCTGCGGGACGCTGGGTACGACTCGCAGGTCCGTGCTGGAGACTTCTTCGAGTTTACCCCCCAACCGACGTATGACGCGGTCGTCGGGAACCCGCCATACGTGCGCTACCAGGACTTTAGCGGTGCAGCTCGAGCCCGAGCGCGTGAAGCTGCTCTGCGCGCGGGTGTCCAGGTGTCCGATTTAGCCTCGTCCTGGGCGACCTTCACCGTGCATGCGGCGCTGTTCTGTAAGCCCGGAGGCCGCCTCGGCCTAGTGCTACCAGCCGAGCTACTTAGTGTAAATTACGCAGCAGGTGTTCGTCGATTTCTAACGGAGAGCTTCGCTCAAGTACGGCTTGTACTCTTCACTGAGCGAGTCTTTCCCGGAGTCCTTGAAGAGGTAGTACGACACCTTGGAGGTGAACGACGAAGCTGACTACGCCGAGGAGGAGCCGCTGGAGGTCTGAGCCGATTCAGCCGGCGACCTGCTCCTGCCTGACTTCGTAGGGCGCGGGACCCTCGCGACGCCATGTGCAGCGGAGGGTGTCGCGCACGCCGTCACACCAACCAGGGCGGGACCGCGCGAGGCTGGGTCGTCGCTGCTCGAGCCGCTCGGCCGCGAGGTACTCAGCCTCGACGAGCTCCTCGTATGCCACGCCCTCGCGCCGGGTGGCGGGGGAGCGAAGGAGGCCCGCGGTCCCATTGGGTAACCGCGCAGGAGCAGTGGCGAGCCACCGGCAGGTCGTCGCCACGGCGGCGGCGTACCAGTCGCCGGGGCTCTCCAGGTCGTGGGCGGACGCCGTGCGCCAGACCGAGGCGAACTCCTGGCGGGCCACGCGGATGTTGCCGGGCGGGAGCCCGGCGACGTCCGATTCCGTCACATCCACGTACTCAGGATGACCCTCGTTGTCCGGCAAAGCGAGGCGTCCCGGCCGAGTTGCTGCCTCAAGACCTCGTCGAGACTAAGCGACGGATCGCTGTGACGTGCAGGGCCCATGGTGGACCAATCCTCGTAAACGACCGACATGGCGAACCTATTTCGGGATTCGCACGCAACTCGACGTGAAGCTCTTGCGGCAGGGACGTCAAGGTATGCAACAGGCTGTCGCGCTAATCGGCGCCGGCCGCGGACTTGCGAAATTCTTCTGAGCGATGGGAATAGCTCTCGTATTGGTCGAGGCTAGCAAAGCCCGGGCTCAGCAGGACGCAATCGCCGGGGGACGCGAGCGACCGGGCGGCGTCGACTGCCATGTCCATCCGTCCCGGCGGGGTCACGGTTATGACCGGGAGTCCTGGGAGACGGTCGTATATCGCATCAGCCAGCCCGCAAGCGACCGCTCCCACCGTAATCGCGGCGCGGAGCCGTCCCGCAGAACGGGCCCAAACCATGGCTTCCAGTAATGGTGACCAGCTCAACGCCTTATCACTCCCGCCCAGGATGATGACCATAGGAATCGAGACCGTTCGCAACGCAGCGGCGGCCGCGGCTGGCGTCGTAGCCGCCGAATCGTCGACCCAGCAGAGATCGGAGGCTCCCGGGATCTTCTCCAACCGATGTGCACACCCCGCGAATGACTCAAGTACGTCGACGAACTCCTGATGCCAGCCCAGCAGCGTGATCGCCGTCGTCAGCGCTGCGCAGACGTTGATCAGATTGTGCACCCCAGGGATCGCGAGCCGGTCTACCGGGATGACGCGATACTCGCCGAAGAAGACCCAACCCTCGCGGACATGAGCGGTATCAGACCCAGGATAGAAGACTCGACGACTCAGGGCCTGGCGCGTCTGCGATCGTGAGCGGTGACTTTCGTGCATGAAAGCCCAGTCGTCAGCGCACTGCGCTGAGAGGGGCCTAAACTTCACGTCGAGATACTCTTGCTCGCTGCGATGCCAGTCGAGGTGGTCCAAATCGACAGGCAGAAGCACCATGTTCGGAATTCTGGAGTCTAGGTCGATGAGCTGGAAGTTTGCCAGTTCAAGTACAACCCACTCGCCCGCGGCGGAAGCTGACGTGAGAAGATCTAGTGGCGAGGTCCCGTTGTTCCCACCGGTTCTGACAGCTGCCCCCGTGGCAGCGATAAGCCTCGCGATGAGAGCCGAGGTTGTCGACTTGCCCTTGGTCCCAGTGACCCCGATGACCCGCGATCGCTGCCAGGCGCGGAGAAACTCGTCTGTGGCGGTCGTGACTTTCTCCGAGGCAACGGCTCGGCCGTCCGAAAGATTGAATTCCTCTGGGTGGACGATTGGCACCCGCAGCACCTTGTCGTAGCCGCCACCTCGGAGTGCGCGCACGTGGTCTGGACCATCGATGTGCCGGACACCCACAGGGAGGTCCGCAGGGCGCACGAGCGAATGAACCACGATTTCGTGCTCGTCGGGGTTCCAATACCGGCACGCAGAGCGGCCCTGCTCACACCAGCCAACGATGGCAATCTTGATGTTGACTCCTCCCACGCTTGGGAAGCGCTAGTCGCGACCTACAGCGATCGTGCCGTCGCTAGATGTCACACGTTCGTTACCTAGCCATCCGAAACGGTCATCGGGCCGTCCACGCTTTCGCGAGGTCCCGCGCCGACCGCAGCGTGCTGCGTACCTCCTGGGCGTACCACTCGGGGCCGAACGTGCGGCGGTTCGAGGACGGCGGTGTACCGATCGTCTCCAGGTCGACGTCGAAGGGCAGGCCGAGTACGCGAACCGCGTCCCAGTGTTGGAAGAAGGCGTAAATCTGGTTCGTGACGATCAGCAGCCGGGTGCCGGCAGCGAACTTCAGATGGTCAGCCGCCAAGCGGTAGGTATCGGCAGTGTTCGCCGAACGACGGTCGGGGTCGCTGCTGCGAGCGGCGAGCAACCAGGTCTGCGGTCGCCCTCCACGCCGTCCGACGAGCTCCGTAAGCGCACCCGCTGAAGCGGGGTTGCCGGTCACAGTTAGCTCCCACTCCGTGGGGCGAGCGTCGAGGTGAGCGGCCAGGGCCATAAGCACGTCGACCTCTGTTTCCGCGCCTGGGGCGAACTCATCTACGAGGCTGCGTTCCTGGTCTTGCAGCCCTCGGAACGATCCGAGCAGCGCGATGTGCGCCGTGCTCACCAGACCGTCCGCCAGCAAGTCCCTGAGGTACTCGACCCTGCTCACGCATCCTGTTACGAGCCCTCCAAGGACTAGTACCGCGTCGACCTCGCGTCGGGTCGGAGCCGCGAACTGGATCAAACCGAGGTCCTGCGCCCACCCGAGCGTCCGATCTGCCCGCCCGGGCCCACTGGCGACGTTGATACCCAGTCGAGAGCTGCCGCCGCGGAGATCCCAGACAGCAGAAAACTCGACCAACTGTTCGAGGCGGCTTAGAAGGCTGCCGTCGGGCCACTCGCCGCCGTACGCTTCAACCATCGCTCGCAACGCGGGCCGGGCCAACCACGCGTCGATCATCTCGGTCGGGTCCGACCCTGGCGTGAACCTGAGGGGGTTGACCATGTTCCCCGCCCTCCCCCGCGGTGTCACGCCTCATCATTCCGGCCGGAGTTGCGGTCCTCCGCTCTGCGATCTTCTACCCCGTCCTGCGGTGGCTTGGAGCCGCCGAGGTCAACCCGGCGCCGCAGCTGATCAGCGAGCTGCTCCGCATAGCCGTAAGGTCGATACCCACGAACCTGCTCCGACTCATCGATGAACCACCGTGCCCCGTCGACCGCGGAGACGAACGACCGCCCCATGGTTCTCGCGATGAGCTTCTGGTCAACGAAGCCAGTGTCACACGAGACCGCGACCGAATTCATGACCGCGAGGGCGTACGTCATATTCGAGCGCATCTCGTCTGAGAGCGTCGCCTTTCCGCCGCTCGCGACGTGCTGATGGATGGCACGTCGCCCTATGCGAACCCTCTCCTCGAGATAGCGGTCGTGCACAACCGAGAATGCACGCAGTTGGTCCGCGTTGGAGGTCCGCCGGAATCCCCAGACTGCCAGCGAGAGCGTCACCAGGACAGAAACGATCGAGACGGTCGTAGCGATGGTCACGGAGCGGCTCCCTTTCGAGAGGTTAGAATGCGAGCGTACGCTACCAGGCGCGTGGCACACCACTGCCTTCAACGGCATGGTGGCGCGAGATCGCCCCTTCCCGCGGACAGCATCTGTGGCGAGCTGGCGTCATGATTCGACACTCTCAGCAGTTCCTGCGCGAATCCTGGGACCGGCGAGGATTCGATCAACATCACGATGGTGCTCTCGTCGTCGAGGAGGGCCTGAGATTCCTCGGGCGGGAGTACGGTATTTCTCGCCACGTATCCGAGCGCATGGATTGTTCGACTTTGACGTCGCAAGCCTTATGGGAGGGCGCTGGACTACTCATTCCTTTCCTTGCAGAGAACCAACGTACCTCGGGATTGGGGCGTGTGGTCCCAGTTGATGCGTTGATCCCCGGCGATCTCGTGTTCAAGTACGCTGGAGTGACCGCGACACGGCCGCACAATCACGTAGCGCTCATGGGTGGTTGGACGGTGGACGATGAACCGTTGTTGATAGAATCCACCGAACAAACCGGAGTCTCGATGTCGACCCTGGGCTGCTTCGGGCCGGTGGTTTCCGCCCGTCGCTTTGTAATCGATCGTCCGGAAACACGCAATGCCGAGTTCGAGCGACGCCATCTCGGGTGGAGGGAGCTCGCTATCGCCACCCCGAAGTTGGCGCGGTACGGAGCGCGCCTGACCGCAGGAGGCGGTCGACATGAAGGATTCGACATTCACCTGAATTCGGCGGTCGAGGTGCTGGCTCCAATTCGGGGTACCGTCACATCGGTCTCCCGCGGACGGGGCGCCTGCGATTTATCCATCACCTCGGCCTCGGGTAGTACAATCGTCGAAATCGGCCCGGTCGACCTCAACGATGCGCCGACGGTGGGGGACTTAGTGCGGCCCGGGGCGGTCCTTGGCGTCAGTGCGGGTCATCACACAACTAGAGTCGGTTGCAACACCTTTAGGACAGGTCAGAAGCACTTGCACATCAATGTCCAGTCCAGCGAACTGCCGTATCAGCAGACGCTTTGGCCACTCAAGCGGCCAGGGGATTACGGGCCCGACCCGATCAACGTTCTGTATGCTATTCGGACGGGAGCGATCGCGCCACCCATTGCAACCGGCTCAATTGTGTGGTCCCCTTCCCAGTAATCCTCTCCGCCCACCGCTGCGAGGGATGTGCACGAAATTCTTAGACCGGATTGTGCGCCCGACGCGCGAAACAGCGAGATGGCCAGCTGATAATGCTCGATCGCTGCCGAGAAGTCTCGGGTAGCACGATGCACGTCGCCGATGCCGTCCTCAACGTAGCCCCAACCACGCGGGTCGTTAGCAGCCACGAACAACGTGCGTGCCCTCGAATATTCCTGCAACGCCTCGTTCAAGCGCCCGGCCCGTCGACAACCATCTCCTAGCGCCTTTCGTCCATAGCCGTGCGCAATGATGGAGCCGGTGCGCTCGAGGTCCACGCAGCCGTCGATTAGATAACGAACGGCGTTCGCGTGGTCTCCCATGGACGATAACGCTTCGCCAACGCCTTTGCGCGCGTATCCGCGACCTCGTACATCCTCACTGACCTCAGACCAGTGCAGCGCTCGTTCGAAGAGGTCCTTGCTTCGTACAAAGTCACGTCGCATACGTCTGATCTGGCCGAGACCTTCAAGGGCCCATACAACGCCTCGGATGTCACCGGCTTGGCGGAACAGGCTTAACGCCCTGATGTGGCCGTGCCAGGCGGGCCGGTACTCGCCCCGAGTCCGCAAGGACTCGGCCACTCCGGCGACCGCGTATCGATATCCCGTCTCGTCTTGGGCGTAGGCAGAGCCCGCGACGGCATCGCGGAGGACGTGCGTGGCCTCGGTGAGTGCTCCGACCTGTCGTAGGGTCGACCCGACAGACCAGAGCGACCACGCTGCACCGCCGACGTCGCCAGCTCTAACGAAAGTCTCGGCCGCACCCTTCGCGAGGTGCAGCGCCTCGTCCGGTCGCCCCAGTCGACGGGCGACCTCAGCCCTTCCAACTGCGAGATACGGGTCGGAGCCGTCGCGCATCGCCAGGTCGGCGAAAGCATGGCGATAATTCACATCCGGGTCGGGGTCGAGCCCGGCCCGTTCCAGTTCGGGAACGCGAAGCTTTATGCGGCCTGTCGTTAGCGCCACGGCACACATCCGAATAATGTTGGACCAACACCGTTCGCGACGCCGGGAGCGATCTTTCGCAAGTAGTAATCGGCGGTGCGTGGTATTTTAGCCGGCGCGCCACTAGCCGAGCACACCTCGATGCCTAGATCGGCTCGCCTCTCACCCCACGGCATCCCGGACTGTCGATAGAGCTTCGACGCTCTCGCGTATTGTGCGAGCCCGCCCGCATGGTCACCCATGTAACGACTCGCCTCGGCGGACCCCAAGACGCAGTGTGGAAGTTCAGACGCGAGGCGGTCCCTTCCTCCTCGACCGGACTGCACGCCCTCACAGAGCGCCGCGGCTTCTTTGAATCGAGCCGCAGACGCCTCCGGATCTCTCTCGAGTAGCATGGCCGCTTCGATGAGAAGGCACTGAATGTTTCCCAATCGATATGAGTCTGAGATCGACCGCTCCGATGCTTCACTCACTCGCTCGAGGAGATCTTCGGTCGAACTCAACGTCAGTCCGGGTTCAGTGCGATCCAGCTCAAGCAGTCCGATGGAGGCGCGATTACGCAGCCGCAGATTGCCTTCGGCGTCGCAATATCTGATGATGTCGCGGTATAGGGCCCGCGCCTCTGTCGATTTCCCCTGCATTCGAAGAGAGTCCGCTTCTCCTTTCTTGGCGTAGGCGATCTCTCGCACGTTAAACCAGGAGTACGACTTCCTCGCGTCTTGATGCATCTTCAGACTGGTGCGGTAATCGCCCAACAGGTAGTGAAC
Source organism: Actinomycetospora atypica (assembly GCF_042653685.1). NCBI lineage: Bacteria > Bacillati > Actinomycetota > Actinomycetes > Pseudonocardiales > Pseudonocardiaceae > Actinomycetospora > Actinomycetospora atypica. The sequence goes on from NZ_JBHSIV010000005.1 coordinate 213,704, forward strand.
TTCGGCGCACTGCCTCTCAGCGTGTCCGAGATAAGTTACGAGCTGCTGGCGATCGGGGCCTTCGGGCTCCTGCTCGACCGCCGTTTTGATCGACTCTTCGATTGAGCGGTACCGTTGTAGGGCGAGCGAATACTGCCCCCGCTCTTGCAGCGTCTCGAGAAAGACCCTCTGGTACTCGATTCGCCAGCGCTCGAGTCGTACTCGGGTCGCCTCGGATTCGATCTCGGCGAGTTCTGTCTCCGCTGCGGCAAGTGCTGAGAGCGCAGTGCGGGTCTCTCCCCGATTCCGTCGCTGCTGTGCAATGATCCGACACGATTCGGCGCGACGCAGGTGCTCCCACTTGGGAACTCTAGCGAGAGCTTCCTTGGCAAGGCCCTCGGCGCCCTTGTAATCGCCGAGGGCGCTTAGTCGGGAAATTAGTTGCGACTCGCCAGAGAATCGTATTGGAGTTCGCCTTATCGGAGGAACGTAGGTGCCGACTTGCTGAGTATTCCCGCCTACGTCGGCCGCTCTGCACGAGATAAGCGGTTGATCATCGATCCAGTAATGAGGTGGCGACTCCAGTGTCACGAGCATCGAGCCGGGAGTCGATCCGAGATGGTAGCCACGGACCGGCGCAGAGGCTTCTGTGATGGCGTCTGTGGGTAACACCCGAACTTCGGCGTGAAACAACGCACGGGACCTCCCGACGACGCGAGCCTTGCTGTCCACTGCATTCGCCGTGGCCACGACGAGGCGCCGAGCGTAGTCGCGATCCGCGAAGAGACGTGTGAGTCCTTCATTGAAAAAGGGGTGATCGGGCGATCTGTTGTACTGATGGTTCACCAAAAAGTTTAAGCCGCTTCCGGGTAGGGTGGTGCGAATATACTGATATTCGAGTTCATCGAGATTTCGTTTGTCGCGAGTCGGGCTTCGCGAGAAGAAGTCTGAGCAAGTGAGAGCTGCGAGTGATATGTCTTTTCCTCGGAGCACGAGCAGCTCTTCACCGCAGAGTAGGGAGGACTCGCTATAGGGAGTCAATTCCTCGCTCGAGGCAGCCAACTTCAGCTGCGCGTAGGACGTCACGTTCGTTTCGGAGTCGGTGACCACAATGGCGGTTAGGTTCACCAGCTGATCCGGCTCGGCCCGGTCGATGAGTTGGAGCTGGTCGCGCGAAACATCATTGAAAGCCTCGAAGTCGAGCGCCTCCTTCATTGCGTCCGCTCGCAATAGTTCCAGGCCGACTACTGATATAGCGGGCCGTCCCAGGCTGCGGTGAGCCTCGACAACCATCTCGTAGCCCGACACCGGGACGGAGGCCTCCGGGTACACCGTGACCCCAAGGCCGCAACTCGTTGCGTGCGCCGTGTCGAGGGTCGCCTGGATCTGTCGCTCCACATGGGCCGCGTCCGGGCGCAGCGTCTCCGTCAGCGGCGCGTCCAGCTGGCAGAGCTGCAGAACTATCTTGCGTTTGCCTACAAGAACCGCAATCGGCACTTCAGTAAGGGTCACTTCGTCTACGTCACGAACACGTCGGTCGGGCAAGTCGTCATCCATCCATGCGCAAGTAGGGGATCAGAGCTGATCGCTGCGGGGACATGACCCGTCGGACGCGGCCGTCCTGCCTGAGTACAGGCTGCGTGGCACTCCATGTGACTCGGCACAGCCGCTCCCGCATCCGCTGACCTCTCAAGTCCAGTAGGGGTCCAAGTTCTCCATGATGCGGGTCACGCGTCGCGGACTGGATCCCGGCCTCCGATGGCCGGGGCTCGAAGGGACTGAGCGCTACACATCGCGGGGACGAGGCTCGGGCTCGGCGGGCTTGGGGCCCAGTGGTCACCGGCGGCGGCGTGCCGGCCAGGACCGCGACCGCGTCGTTGACCAGCGGCGGGACCAACCGGTCATGCGCACTGAGTCGTCCGGGGCGATCTCCGGTTTCCGGAGGCGAGAGTAGTCATGACCCAACGCCGTCGGCGCCGAGCTCTGGGAGAAGGACACCAAGGCCCATCAGGACTGCCGTGTCACGCTCGACTCCGAGATCGTGCAGGTGCTGGCGGAGCACCGGGCTCGATGTGAGGCGCGGGCGGCGAGTCTCAGGCTCTCGCTCGCGCGGGAGCCCTACGTGTTCTCGCCGGCTCGGAGCCGACGAAGCCCGACAGTGTGACGGAGCGATACGGGCGACTCGCTGCGCGACTCGGGATCGACACTCGCTTGCACAGCCTGCGCCACTACTCGGCGACGGAGCTGATCGCTGCGGGGTTGGACATTCGTACTGGTGGCTGGCCGACTTGGGCACGCGGGCGGTGGCGCGACCACTCTGCGGACATACACGGCCTTCGTCCAAGAGGCCGATCAGCGAGCAGCCTCGGCGCTGGCCGTCCGGCGGGTTCGACCGGCCACCTACGTCGGTGGATGAATGTCCTGCGGCTCGCTGGCCGGCGCAGTGCCCGGGACACTCACAGGCTCAGCAGTGCAAGTGTGGCGACGCAGACGATGACTAGGACGGCCCAGGGGAGAGGGCTGCGGTAGCCATCGAGCCGGTCGAGGACGACAGCGCGCCAGGCCGCGACGGCAGTCGCGACGAGTAGAAGCCCGCGCGCAGGCCCGACTGCGTTGAGGAAGCCAATCAGGTCGTCGGACACGTCGGGGACGCTACGAAGCGACGCCCCACTGCGAGTGCGGTTTCGGTAGACCGGCACGCGGTATGCGGAGACCTGGTCCTGAGGGCGAGTCCCTCGGAGTTCGAAGCTCCTGCCCGTTAGCCGAGGACGAGCGCGCCGGGAAAGCCCTGCAAGAGCGCCCCTTCACTGCTCGGGGACCTGGGGCTCGTGGGTGCGGTTCACCGACCCGGTCGGCCCACTCGATCATCAGGGCTGAAGGGTCGGTGGAGACGTCGAGGACCTTCGCTAGTGCTACGGCAGCGCGCCACCACCGACGGGTTACGGAACGCCCGGTCGGCCTCAGCGAGCTTAAGGCCCAGGCTGGGTAAGCGGCCGTCACTGCTCAACGCCCGGTGTCGTTGAGGGGTCACTCGATCGGGTCAGGGGGCAGTGTGCGGAGCAGGCGGGGACAGGATCTGGGCTGGACGCAGCGGATCAGTCTGGGAGCGCTGGTCGGGGTGGCGTTGCTTCCCGCGGGCGGCGGGGTCGCGCTGGCGACGAACGGTCCACCGTCCATCCCGAGGCACAGCTCGCCCACCGGGCCATCGCTGCCGAACCTGCCGGGTCTCCCGAGCGCTCCGACCTCCCCGTCGACGCCGGGTACGCCGGATTCGGGATCGCCGAGCCAGCCGGCGCCGACCGATCCGATCGTCGACGTGCCGTGCGCGGCTGCGGTCGCCGCCCAGGACGAGGCCGACGCCGCGCAGGCTCGCCTCGACGCGATCAACGCCGAGCTCGACGAGCGGCGCGGCCCCCTGTTCGCAGCCCAGAGCCAGTTCGCCAACGACCAAAATGTCCGCGGGGGAGCCCAGAACGCTCAGGGGGCGGCCCGGTACGAGCTCGACCGCGCCTCCGAGGCTCTCGTCGCGGCCCAGGCCGGCGGCGATGCCGAGCAGATCGCGGCCGCGCAGGACCGGGTCGACCGGGCCCGGGCCGAGCTCGACCGCACCACCCGAGGGTTCGAGGAGTCCGAGGGGCCGGCACGGGCGTCCTGGGCCCGGCTCGCCGAGCTGCAGCCGCGCTACGACGAACTGCAGCGGGCCACCTGGGGTGCCCAGATGGACGTCTACGCCACGCAGGATCGAGCCGCCCGAGTGGTGTGCGAGACCCTGGCGCCCTGACCAGATTCGAGCAGCAGCCGCGTCCACGAGATCGAGACCGGCTGGTTCTCCGGTGGTCAGGCGCTGCGCGTCTTGTGCCAGTGCGCGTAGACGTCTTTGAGCTGTTTGATCCAGAAGCCCTCGTCGTCACCGGTACCGGGCGAGAGCGCGCCGAAGTGGCGGGCGGCGTCGTAGAAGCCGCCTCCGGGTCGATCTCCGGCCTTCTTCGTCGCGACCGCGGTGAGCATCGGCAGCCGCGCCTCGTGGGCGGCATCGGCGACGACGAGCAGCAGGTCGCCAACGACGCGGTACCAGTGATCGAGATCGGCGACAGCGGTGCCGGCCACGAGCTCGCTGTAGGAGATCGTCCGCCCTCGCCGTGCGATCTGCTCCTGCCGGTCGCGGAGCTCGCGGGCGAGGAGACGCCAGCTCGCGTCGTCGAACCCCCACTGCGTCTTGTCTGCCGCCGCGTAGCGATCGCACGCCTCGTCGATCTGGTCGTCCTCGAGCAGCATGTGTCCCCCGACCTCCGTACACCTCCGAGCGCACACCTGCGATCGCTGTTGACTCGCAGCTGTGCCCTCCGCTGTTACACCACGGCCAAAGTCTTCCGGAAGAAATACGTCTAGACGAAGGCACGACGGGCAGCTAGCGTGGAACGTGTCTTCCGGAAGACAAGCTTCCGGAGAAGCGAATGGAGAAGCTAGTGACGGAGTTCCAGGTGTCGGTGCCCGCCGAGGTCGCGCCGACGGGCCGCTGCTTCTGCGGCTGTGGAGGCGCCGCTGAGCCGGGCCGATACTTCCTGGCCCACCACGACCGAAAGGCCGAGACCGCGGTTCTCGCCGCCCGCTACGACGGCAGCATCGCCAAGTTCGTCGTCGCCCACGGCTTCGGCCCGGACAGTCCCCCGGTGCCGATCCCGGTCGATGCCGACGGTGTCGAGCTGCGCCTCGGTGACCGCGTCCTGGCCAACGGCCGCCGCGGTGTGCTCTGCAGCGTGCGGCCCGGAACCGGCATCGCCGTCTTCGACAGCGACGACGGCACCCGGCGCAGCGCACAGTTCCGCAAGTTCGTGCACGTCTGAAGTTCGTAGGCGCGGCGTCACGAGCTGATCCGAACAGCTCTCGTCGAGACCCGATGTGGTCGCTCCAAGTTGCCGGAGCCACCACGGCGAGCTGAGGCTCGCGAGCGGCGGACCCGGTTCTCGGGTCCGCCGCAAGGGGCCCTGGGGTCGAGGTCGGTCACGGCTACTCCCTGCAGCTGCGGAGCACGTCAGGGTCCGGAGCGGGCGAGGTAAACCAACTTCCCCCAGATCGGTGGGGGAACCTCGAAGGCGCTTCCCTGGAAGTTCCGGCACTCCTTACGCCATGCGTCGAGTTCGGCGTCTGCGCCGATCGTCCGGTAGGTCGGCCCGTCGAGGAGCTCAGAGACGCGGTAGTCGCAGACATGCGGCCAGCGGCGCTCGGCGTGCTCGTAGGGCCGCGGCTCCCGCGCAGGCGACTTGACGTCGACGAACGCCACAATCTGGGAGAGGGGACGGGTCACGTAGAGCAGCGCCGTGTCTCCCGTCCGGGTCCGCTCGTCGCACGACCACCAGTCGCCCCGCTTCTGCGTGCCGGGCTCGATGTCGGGCAGGAACTCCCCGGCCTCGTCGAAACAGCGATCCATATCGGCCACCCACAACCATCGCTGCGGCATCAGACTTCCTCGCGGTAGGAGCTTTGCGGACGGTTGAGGACTTCCCCGGCGCGTAGCCAGGCCTGCCGGCGATGGGCCTGCCGCGCAGCGCGCTTAGCCGCCATCTCCTCTCTCGACCCCTTGCTGAGCAGGGCCCTGCGGCCGGGGTGGTAGGTCTCGATCACTTCCAGCCCCTGGCCGCGATCCGGGTGGCGGCGGCTAAAACGGCGCCACACGTCATGCGCCTCACCGCCCTGCAGCAGCACCACGCGGAGGTCAGGCAGCAGCTCCAGGAGCCGACGAAGCGGCTCCACCCCCGCCTCGAGCTGCAGCGCCGCGGGCTTGGCGTTGATGTACCAGGGATAGGCGTTCCAAGGCGTCATCTCAGCGGCGGTGACACCGGCGCCGGCCATGAGCTCCTTTTGGGTGCGCGCGGTGTCGTCGTCGTTCTCCACGCACAGGAAGCCGCTCCCGCCGTCGACCAACGTCTTCTTCCCCGGGTCGCGCAGCACCGTCAGCACCCGCGCGTGCACCCCGCCGTGGACGGGCGCCACGTGAGGCATCCACCCCCGCTCATCACGTCCGATCAGCTCGTCGATCAGCACGTTGATCGCGCGAACGTGGGGGTCGTAGCGGTCACGCGCCTGCTGAGCGCGGAAAGCGGGCTGCCTCATCCGCTGCATCAACGCAGCATGCCCGAGTCGTCCGCCAGCCCCGCGTGAGACCGGTGCACCTGGTACCCGGGGTGCCAGGTGCACCGGTGCAGACCATCGCCGGGCGCTGTTCCGCCAGGCAGCAATTCCGTCGGAGGCGTCGCATGGAACTCGACACCGTCGATCGGCGAGCCCGCCTGGCAGTCATCGACTGCGGGTCCAGGTGCAGTCACCGAGCTCGACCGCGGCGTCGGACTTCTTCACCGTCACAATCATCGGTCCCCCGTTGGGGTTCCAGTCGTTGTCGATGATGTCGCTCGAGCCGCTCGTGCTGCGCAGTCGAGCCCAGTACCCGTTCGTCGCACAGGTCGCCTTGTAGGTGCCGGGGGGGATGCTCCCCGCCTCGTCGCCCACCTCATAGGTCCCCCCGGTGAACACCGTGGCAGGCCCGGCCGGTGCAGCAGCTGCGGTGGTTGCGAGCGCGGGCGGCGCGTAGGCCGGTGCCTGCGCCGGGTTGGCCGTCGAGGGACTGGAGGAGTTGCCCGACAGGGCCTGGGGGTTGAACCACGACGGGCTATGGCCGAGCTTCGAGCACTCGACCGAAGTGGCGACGAAGGCGGTGAGCAGGCTTGTGGCGTCCATGTTGGCGTAGATGTTGCTCATCGACGACGCCGAGTTGACCATGCTCGCCCTGTCCGTCTCCAGAGCGGGACTGGCGGCGGTCCCGCCCCCCGACGAGGCGCGAGGTGCGGTCGCGCCGACTGCGGTCAGCGCGTTGATCCCGCGCTGCATCACGTCGGGGTCGACGTTGACGGTCTTATAGCCGGGCTGGCCTTGTCCCATGATCTTCACGACGTACTCCCGGTAGAAGGTCCCGCCCCGGGCGTCGAGATCTGAGCAGACGCTCTGGTCCGCCGCGCCCGTCGTCGCCTGGCCGCTGGTGTCGGCAGCGGCCAGCACAGTCGGGGAGTTGCTGGCACCGGTCAGGTAGCCGACGGCGCCTACCCCGACAGCAAGCACCGACAAGGCGGCCGCGATCCACAGACGTCGACGAGGGCCCTTGCCGGCGGGCGGGGTGCCTGACTCTTCCAGCAGAGCCGCCCTGGGCGACGGGATGGGCGTCTCCACGGTTCCCGGATCATGCTGCGAGAGCGCCTGGTCAGTCACATCGTGTTCCATCAAGCGCCCCCGGGTTCCCCAACAAGAAGTCAAGAGTCACTCGACAGTCGGAAGATCTGCAGGATGTGTTACCGCGGGCGAGCAGCGCCCGGGCGCCCCCGTTGCTCAGCCCGGCCGGTGACGTTGCCGGGTCGGAGCCCGAAGGTGAGCGTTCGGTATGTCGTTGGACCCGGACGGTCTCTGGGAGGATTCGGTACGTTAGTTTCCTGCCCCCAGGGGACCGGCGAGGTCTCGTCGCCCGCCCCCCCTGGGCGGCGAGACTTCCCCGGAGTCGCTGCACCTCCGCCGCCCCTGGTCAGCCTCCGTTGAGGGCCGCGATGGCAAGTCGTCGGGCCTGATCGGACCGTTCGGCCAGCCACGCCCGGACGGCCGCGTCGGCTTCGGCCTCGCGGTCGTTGCGTAGGGCGTCGCCCAGGACCTCGCGCGCGCGGTCGCTGTCAGCGTCGACCGCCACGTAGGTGTCGGTCCCGAACGCTCCGGGCGTGCGCCGGACCGGCTTCGAGCGGGCGGTGCTGCGGTTGAACGTCGCGTCGAGGCCCTCGATGGTGAACGAGCGGCCAGCGACGTGGTCGACGATGACCTCGTACGGTTCGCGCGGCGTCTTCGACGGGACCCGCTCGAACCACACCACCACGCGCGTCCCGATCGTCGGCCAGTCCGTCACAGAGTCGATTCAACCCCTCTGCGCGGGTCGCTCCGCTGGCTGGAGCTGCGGGCCCACCCGTAGGTGTGGAGGCTGCATCTCTTGCGAAGCGCTAAGAGCCGTCGTGCCGTCCGACGCGGTCCCGAAGGGATCAGGACCCCCTGCTGCTCGGACCTACAGCTGATCGCCTCCGTACAGGCCGTCCTGCTGGCTGAGTCCGGCACGCCGGACCGTCTTGTCCATCGGCTCCACGAGGACTGAGTCCGCGATGCTCGAGCTCGCACCCCACACGTAGACGCCCGTGGCTGAACTACTTCCCTGATCAGCCACCGCGTTGAGGAGCCGGGCGAGCCCGACTCGCACATTCGGCTTGATCGGGCCGGGGTCCTTGTCCAGCTGCGCTGCGGCCTCGCGCATCCGCTCGGCAGCTCGGGCCTGGGCAGCGGCGAGACGTGGATGAGGACGGCGAGGCATGGCTCGTACATTCGCACATCCGTTCGATTGCTGCATGTCTCCCGCTGCAGCAGTCTGCTCGGCCATGAGGACGGTGCGGACCTGGCTCCTGCTGCGAGCCCGCGGTCGCAAGCTCTCCCTGCTCGCGGTCGCCCGCGGCTGGTCCTGACTTCCCTCAGCTCCGGAGCACGACGTGCGCCGGGAGCTCCGCTGGCGTTATCGGGTCGGTGACCGGCTCGTCGTCGACCCGCACCCCGCCCTGGGCGAGCCACCACTGCGCCCGCTCGCCCGAGATGCCGGCCTTGACCAGCCGGTCGAACACGGTCACCGGCTTGTGCTCATCGATCAAACCGGTCATAGCTCTCGAGGTTAGGCGCGGGCGCCGACAGCGATGCCGCAGCTGACGCGGCTCGTCTGGCTGAACTCGGTCGCGCCTGCGGGCGCTCTGGGGAGCCGCCTTCGGCGGCGCTGTTCTTGCTGGTGGGCCCGGGACATTAGTCGGGCCGCTCTCCCCGTCAAGGGCGCCTGCGGCGTCGCTACGCGACCGGACTTCGTCCGGCCCTTGACCGCGAGCCTCGGCGGCCCGCTCGGCGCCCCTTCGGGCGTGGAGGCAGCGAGCGCCTCCACCTAGCCCCCGGGCCCACGAGCCCGGCCGAGCAGGGGGAGGCCCAATGAGCGGCCCGCGCCAGACCAAGGTCCAAGAACTTCACGGGGCGACCGACAGCGATCTGCTGCAGAAGTGGAACGCCGGGGACGCGGACGGGCTCGGCGTACTGGTGGCCCGCCACCACGGCTGGGTCCTCAACCTCGTCCGGTACGTGTCGTACGGGGAGCACGACGTGGAGGCGGTCGCCCAGGAGGTGTGGCTGGACGTCATGCGCGGGGCGGGGAGCTTCCGGGGTGAGGGATCGGTGCGGGCGTGGCTGGAGACGATCGTGCGGCGGCGAATCGTGACGACGTGGCGGGCACGGGGTGCTCGACCGCAGGTCCTGGTTGGCGAAGTACCGGAGGGCCGGTGGGCGAACGACGAGGGTGCCGCCAGGCAGGTCGAATTGCGAGAGGACCTGCGTGGGCTGCTTGCCCGGCTCCCCGATGACCAGCGGCAGGCGATCTGGTGCGGGGACGTGCTCGGCATGCCCGTCGACGAGGTCGCCGCCGCGTTCGGTGTCGCAGTGGGGACGATCAAGTCGAGGTGCAGCCGGGGACGTCGACGACTGCGGATCGTTCTGGCGGGCGAGTGATCGGGCTCCATCCCGGCGGATTCTCGCCGGGATGGAACCGGATCGGCGCCCCGTGCCTCTACGTGGGCATGACCAACCAGACCACGTCACTCGGCACTAACTCGCAGCACGTGGGGTCGCTGTTCGGGCGGGCTCTCGATGGGAACGACGAGGCGCTCGGCCGGCTCCACGAGCTCGTCTTCGCCCCGCAGGCCAACATCGACACTGCTGAATTTCGTTCCGCGCGTGACGCGCTCCGCGCCCTAGGGGGCCCCGGCTCGACGGCGCGAGGCCGGTTGGTGCTCTCGACCGTGCGAATACGCCGTGGGTCGTGGCTTACGTCGATCAACTCGTGGCAGCCGCACGCCGCTGAGTTGGGCTTCGCGGGCCTGTCAGATGTACGCGGTGTCGAGAACGACCGCGGCGTTCGCGTGGAGCTCGCCCCTACTGACGTAGCTGTCCTTCAGGAACTGAGCTTGGCCCATGAGATCGGCCTTCATCCGGTCGGTGAAGGTGACCTCGTCGTCGAGAATCGTCGCGTATGTGCGACGCCAGGTGTGCGGGGTCATCCACTCGAGCCCGACCTCCTCGCGCACTGACCGCAGCGTGCGACGAAGGTTCGCGGGCCAGCGGTAGGTCACCCGTCCGTCCCTGCCAGCCGCCGGGAAGACCGGCCACTCGGGCTCGCCGAACTCGTCGAGTCGGCGCCGGAGCATGCCGGCGGTGAAGCCGGGAAGCGGGATGACGCGCAGGGCCGCTTCGGTCTTGCCGCCGTGGCGGACGAGGCCCTTGTCCTTCACCCACGTGACGTTGCCGGCGACGGTCAACACGGGAACGCGTTGCTCGCCGTCGGGAGAGGGCAGGGGGACGCCGTCGAGGTTGAGATCGAGCCGGCGGGTCGCGAGGGCGTCGCCGATGCGGAGGCCGGTGCCGAGGAAGAAGCGCACGAGATCGGGAAGGTCGGCGGCGCGGGCGATCTTCTGCTTGCGCAGGACGGCCGGGTCGTCGGAGGTGCCGTCGAGCCAGTCGAGGAGGCCGCGGCGTTCATCGGCAGTGAGGCCTCGTGGTCGTGCCTTGCGCTGTCCCTTGGGTTGCTCGATGCGGTCGAGCTCGCGGACAGGGTTGCCGGCGATCGCCTCGTGGAGGACGGCGACCTGGAGGACGCCGCTGACGATGGACCGGAGCTTGCGTCGGGTGTTGGGGGCGTATCGGGGCTCGAGGACCTCGAGGAAGGCATCGAGGCGAGCGACCGTGCACTCACGCAGTCGCAGGGCGCCCATCGCCGGGAGGATCGTGCTCTCTAGGTGGAAGACGTAGAGCGCGTGGGTCGAGTCTTCTCGCTTGCGCTCGATCTTCGCCAGGTAGACCACTGCGGCATCGGCGAAGGTCGAGGTCGGCGTCAGCTCGTTTGCCCGCGAGGTGCCGTGGCCGCGCCGGCGGTCGTGGATCGTGGCGTGCAGAGCGGTCGTGGCGGCCGTCTTGGTCGGGCCGTGGGCCTTCAGCTGGCGGGTGACACCGTCGTGGTCGCGGAAGCGACAGCGGGCGATCCAGACCTTGGGCCGGTCCTCGGTGACCCTGATCTGGCCAGGCGTGCCGAGCGGCAGTGGAGGTCGCGCCACGGGCTGTCTCCCGAAGATCATTCGGAGTTAGCGCGCCGTAAGCGCGCCGCTTCTCCTCGGGAGACAACCACAGCAGGTCCATGACCTGCAACGAAGGGTGCGCCGTCAGGGACTCGAACCCCGAACCCAGTGATTAAGAGTCACTTGCTCTGCCCATTGAGCTAACGGCGCGTGGCCGGAAGACTATCAAGCCGATCTTCCGATCCGACAGCAGGGGTACCGCTGTCGTCCGGGTGAGTGACGGGACTTGAACCCGCGACACCTGGGATCACAACCCAGTGCTCTGCCAACTGAGCTACACCCACCATTGGCGGCCACCGGCGTCCCGGCGACCTCGACAAGACTACAAGCCGCCCGCGACCTCCTGGCGACCGGGTTCCGCGTCGTGGCCGAAGCAGTAGACCACGTCGTCGAAGGTGCTCGTCGGGAAGACGAACATGATCCGCACGGGCCCCGTGCCGGCGGCGCGCACGCCGTGCTCGGCGTCGCCCGGGATGTGGACCACGGCGCCCGGGCCGACGTGGAACTCCGTCCCGTCGAGCAGCACGGCGGCCTCGCCGGAGTGGACGAGGTAGAGCTCGGCCGGTGCGTGGCGGTGCGGGGCGAGCCGGCCGCCCTCGTCGAGCGTCATCATCCCGGTGGCGCCGCTGCCGGCCTCGTCGACCAGCAGGCACCAGCGCAGGCGGCCGCGCTCGTCGTCCCACACCGTCCACTCCTGCTCGTCGGGCAGGGCGACCAGGCCGGATCGGGGTTGCAGCACGGGGACCTCCAGGACGGGGTGGCGTCGGTGCCCACCGCGGTCTGGAGGCGGACGCGGATGTCCGCGGCCTCGTCGTCGGGAAACGTCCTCAGAGGCCGGGGGCCGGGGCCTGTCCGCCGGCGGTGCCGGTCTCGCCGTTCTCGATGGCCACGGCGGCCCCGGCTCCCGCCGCGTCGGCCGCGACGACGTCGGAGGCGGCCGCGCGGGCCTCGTCGGTCGAGGGCCCGGGCAGGGGGACGAAGGCGGTGCGGCGGTAGTACTCGAGCTCGCGGATCGACTCGCGGGCGTCGGCGAGCGCGCGGTGCGCGAGGCCCTTCTCGGGCTGGGCGTAGTAGATCCGCGGGTACCAGCGCCGGCACAGCTCCTTGATGGAGCTGACGTCGATCATCCGGTAGTGCAGGTACGAGTCGAGCTCGGGCATGTCCCGGGAGATGAAGCCGCGGTCGGTGGCGATCGAGTTGCCGCACAGGGGAGCGGTGCGGGGCTCGGGGACGTGCTCGCGGATGAAGTCGAGGACGAGCTTCTCGGCCTCGGCCATCGTCACCGTGGAGGCGCGGACCTCCTCGGTCAGGCCCGAGCGCGCGTGCATCTCGGTGACGACGTCCGGCATGGACGAGAGCGCCTCGTCGTCGGCGTGGATGACGATGTCGATCCCGTCGCCGATCGGGACGAGATCCTGATCGGTCACGAGTGCCGCGATCTCGATCAGCTTGTCCTTGCCGAGATCGAGCCCGGTCATCTCGCAGTCGATCCACACCAGCCGTCCGTTCACGACGACGACCTTAACGATCGTCGTCGGTGACGGCGCGACGGCGAGATCGAGCGTGGCTCCTGACTGACGTCGGGTGTCAGCGAGGTACCATCGCTGACACCGGGGGCGGGGTCAGTGCGCGAACGCCGCCAGCTGGGAGGACCGGACGTCGTCGGTCTGCGCCTGCACCAGGTGGAACATCGCCTCGCGGGCCCACCGCTGCTCGTGCGACGAGGAGTACATCGCCGACCCGCCCCGCGCCGCCACCAGGCCCGCGGTGGCCCGGACGGTCAGCTCCGCGATCCGGCCCCGCAGCTCCAGGCGCTCGGTGAGGTGGCGGTCGCGGTCGGGGGCGAAGCGCAGCTCGTAGGCCCGCTCGCGCATCGGCCAGGCGGCCGCGGCGAGCGCCTGGGCCTCCTCGACGGCGGCGGGGCGGTCGCGGTCGTGCCCGGTGCGCAGGGTCTCGTCGATCACCCGGCGCAGCAGCCCGAGGGTCGCGGGCTTGGTGTCGACGACGGTGCCCGAGTCGCGGGCCCGCCACTCGGAGCGGTCGACCACCGCGGCCACCTCGTCGGCCGCCACCGGCATCCCGTCGAGCGTCAGCCCCACGGTGCGCGTCCCGCCCATCACCGCGAGCGCGTACGGCTCGGAGACGCACAGCCCCGGTCGCTCGTGGGCCGGGAGCAGCGCGAAGACGACCTCGTCGGACGGGTTCACCGCCGCGATGAGCACGAGGTCGACCAGGCCCCACCCGGTGCACCACTCGGTGCTGCCCGAGAACCGCCATCCCCCCGACCCGTCGGGGACCGCCCGGATCGACGGCGGCCCCGGGCGGCGCAGGTGCGCCACCGCGATGCCGCCGAGCTCGTCACCGCGGGCGAGCGCCTGCCGGTACTCGTCGGCCGCCGGGTACGACGACGCCGCGGTCAGCTTCTGCGGCGTGCGGTGCTGCGTGAGCACGAACCACGTCGCCGCGTCGGCCCCCGCGAGGACCTCCTCGACCTCGCAGAGCGTGCGCTCGTCGCGGCCCAGGCCGCCGTCGGCGACCGGTGCCGCGACCGAGTAGAGGCCCTGGGCGGCCAGCCAGCGCAGCAGGCAGCGCTGCACCCCGATCGCGGGGCAGTCGCTGTCGGCGGCGTTGGCGAGGAGCACCTCCGCGGCGTGGTGTGCCGCGGAGATCGGATCGGCCTGCTGGATGAAGCCGGGGGTGGTGGTCACGACGGGATCTCCGGGGGAGCGGGGGGACTCGCGGATCCGTTCTACCAGCGTGCGGTCACGCGTCGGCCTCTTCCTCCTGGCCGAGCTCGGACTTCACCACCTTGCCCGTCTGGTTGCGGGGCAGCTCGTCGAGGAACTCGACGTCGCGCGGCGACGCGAAGCTCGCGAGGTGGTTCTTCACGTGGTCGCGCACGGCGTCGGCGTCGAGGTTCGCGCCGTTCTCGAGCACCAGGTAGGCGGCGAGGCGCTGGCCGTACTCCTCGTCGTCGACCCCGACGACCGCCGCCTCCTTGACACCGTCCATGTCGGCGAGCAGGCCCTCGACCTCGCCGGCGTGGATGTTCTCGCCGCCGGAGACGATCATGTCGTCGGCCCGGCCGGAGATGAACAGCAGGCCCTTGTCGTCGTAGTGCCCGAGGTCGCCGGTGCCGAGCATCCCGTCGACCACCTCGGTCTCGCCGCGGCCGCCGGTGTAGCCGGTGAAGAGCATGTCGTTCCCGACGAAGATGCGGCCGGTCTCGCCCGCGGGCAGCTCCTCGTCGTCGTCGCCGAGGATCTTCACGACGGTGCCCTCGGGCGGCCGGCCCGCGGTGCTCGGCTCGTCGCGCAGCTCCTCGGGCTTCGCGATCGAGGCCCAGGAGACCTCGGTGGAGCCGTAGAGCATGTAGAGCTTGTCGCCGAAGGTCTCGAGGAACTGCGAGACCTTCGCGGGCGGCATCGCCGAGCCGGTGGCGGTGACCGTGCGCAGCGCGGAGGTGTCGTAGCGGGCGAGCACGTCGGGGTCGAGGTCGAGGATGCGCTGGAGCATCACCGGCACCGCGAACATCGAGGTGCAGCGGTGGATCGCGAGCTGGCGCAGTGCGTCCTCGGGGTCGAACTTGCGACGCAGGATCAGCGTCGAGCCCATGAGCGACCCGATCTGGAACGCGGCGAAGCCCCACGTGTGGAACAGCGGCGCGGAGACCAGGGCGGGCTCGCGGGCGGTCAGCGGGATGCGCGAGAGGATCGCGTTGACCGGCCCGATGCCGTTGGGGGAGGGGCGCTCGGCGCCCTTCGGGGTGCCGGTGGTGCCCGAGGTCAGCACGATCGTCTTGCCGATCGGAGGCTTGGTCGGCAGGTCCTTCGAGCCGTCGGCCTCGATGAGGCCCTCGAGGGTGTCGTCGCCCCAGCAACCCGAGCCCTCGTCCTGCCAGGCGCCGATGCGGGTGACCTTCGCGTCGACCTCGGAGAGGCGGTCGGCGAGGTCGGAGTCGACGACGATCGAGGTCAGCTCCTGCTCCTCGGCGACGGCCTTCATCTGGCCGGCCGAGAGCCCGGTGTTCATCAGGACGACGTCGGCGCCGATCTTCGAGCACGCGACGATCGTCTCGATGGGCCCGCGGTGGTTGCGGCAGAGCACGGCGACCCGGCTGCCGGGGCCGACGCCGCGGTCGGCGAGCGCGCGGGCGAGCCGGTCGGTGCGCTCGTGCAGCTCGCGGAAGGTCAGCGTGCCGCGGTCGTCGACGATCGCGAGCCGGTTCGGGTGCCGCCAGGCCCCGATGACGAAGGCCGTGGTGGGGGTGAACCCGTACCGGTAGAGCGCGACCGGGAACCGCACGACGCGATCGGGCCGGATCGGCGCGACGACGCCCGACTCGATCAGCAGCCGGACCCCCGTCGCCAGCTCGGTCGGGGTACCGAAGGGTGTCCTCACCAGTGCACTCCAGGAAGAAGTCGGGCAAATGCCTGCGCGCCCCGGGGGAGGGGACCGGCCTCGAGGGCGCGGTCCTCACCGGGGGTCTTCTGATCACTACCCTCGCGCGCGGCCCGCGACTCCGGGAACACCCGGTACGCGACGTGCATGACGACGTCGACGAGCCGCGGGGTGAGCGCCGCGGAGACGGCACCGAGCGTGCCGAGCGCGGTCCCGACGTGCTTGGGCCGGTTCACCAGCGCCTTGACCACCATGTCGGCGGCCTCGTCGGGGCTCGACGTGGGGAAGGCGTCGTAGATGCCGGTCGGCGCGATCATCGGCGTGCGGACGAGGGGCATGTGGATCGTCGTGAAGGTGACGCCGTCGCCGATCACCTCGGTGGCGACGATCTTCGCCCACGCGTCGAGGGCCGCCTTGGAGGCGACGTAGGCGGAGAACCGGGGCGGCCCGGTCTGCACGCCGATGGAGGAGATGTCGACGACGTGGCCGAAGCGCCGCTCGATCATGTGCGGCAGCAGGGCCATCGTCAGGCGGATGGCGCCGAAGTAGTTGATCGCCATGGTGCGCTCGAAGTCGTGGAAGCGGTCGAGCTCGAGCTTCACCGAGCGGCGGATGGAACGGCCGGCGTTGTTCACCAGCATGTCGATGCCGGTCTCCGCGTGGTCGGCGAGCATCGACTTCACGGTCGCGTCGACCGACTCGGCGTCGGTGATGTCGCACGAGTAGGCGTGCGCCTGCCCGCCCTCGCGCTCGATCTCGGCCCGGACCTCCTCGAGCTCGTCGGAGCGGCGCGCGACGAGCAGCGGCACGCCGCCGTTGCGCGCCACCTTCAGCGCGGTCTCCCGGCCGATTCCCGACGATGCCCCGGTGATCACCACCCGGCGTCCGGCCAGTGGCGGTCCCGGACGACGACGCCGGGCGCGATTGGGGTCGAGGTGCTCGCGCCAGAAGCGGACGAGCACCGGCGCGTAGTCGCCGAACTCGGGCGGGGTGAACCCGTCCAGGGCCCGCACCGTCTCCTCGGAGCTGTAGACGCACGGGAACGTGAGGTGGGGGAGCACCTCCGGCGGGACGTCGAACTCGGCGAGCGCGATGTCGCGGGCCGACCCGCCGGCGTCGGTCTGCGCGAGGTGACCGGCGGTCCTCGTCAGGAACCCGCCGACGCCCTCGGGGAGCACCGGGAGGAGCTTCGGGGCCCCGAGCGGCCCGGCGAGGCCGTTGTAGATCTCCGAGAGCGGCTGCGGGCGCGGGTTGACGAGGTGGAAGGCGCGGCCGTCGAGGTCGGCTGTGTGCACCAGCGCGACCATGGCGTCGGCGACGTAGTCGACCGGGACGATGTTCGTCGAACCCAGCTCGGGCGCGGGCACACGGAGGAAGCTGGGGAGCCGGCCGAGGGCGCTGATCGCGCCCATGAGGTAGTACGGGCCGTCGATCTTGTCCATCTCGCCGGTCCGGGAGTCCCCGACGACGATCGCCGGCCGGTACACCCGCCAGGCGGTGCGCGACTCCTCGCGGACGATCTTCTCCGCCGCGAACTTGGTCTCGTGGTACGGGTTGCCGAAGGACTGGCCGAGGTCGAAGTCGTCCTCGGTGAACAGCCCGGTGTGCTCGCCCGCGACGGCGACGGACGAGACGTGGTGCAGGCAGCGGGCGCCGATCTCGGCGGCGACGGCGACCACGTGGCGGGTGCCGTCGACGTTCGCGGCGCGGTTGGCGTCCTTGTCCGCGGTGACGTCGTAGATGGCGCCGAGGTGCAGCACGTCGTCGACCTGGCCCGCCAGGTCGTCGATCACGCCGTCGTCGAGGCCGAGGCGCTCGCGGGAGAGGTCGCCGGTGACCGTGACGAGCTTGTCGGCGCCCTCCATGTCCCGCGTGCGGCGGCGGAGCTTCTGCACCGACCCGCGCCGGACGAGCGCGTAGACGGCCTCGCAGTCGTCCCGCGCGAGGAGCCGGGCGAGCACCGCCCGCCCGAGGAACCCGGTACCGCCGGTAACGAGATAGCGCATGGCGGAGGATCGTGGCACGGCTCACCCGTCTGCGCTACGCCGACGTCACCACTCGTCGCCACACGGACACCGTCCGTCTTTTCGTCTCGCGGACGTGCGCAACCCGGTTGCCTGCACTCACCCGACGAGGTCGAGGAAGACCCAGTGCGCGTCGGGCGCGAGGCCGGCGAGCCGACGACCGCAGCCCTGGCGCACGCCCGGGCCGGACGTGACGTGCTGGGTGCCGCCGTGCAGGTCGCGGAACACCCGGTTCAGCGGGCCCTCGCGCAGCGCCGCCGTGCCGGCCCACCGGTAGACGGTCTGCCCGACCTCCTGGGCCGCCGCGGTCGCCTCGTGCAGGGCGAGGCGGGTGAGGGTCTCCTGGTCGGTGGACAGCGGGGTGTCGGTGGCGAGGGTGGCCTCGTTGTCGGCCCAGACCTCGCGGTTGAACGCCGCCGCCGAGCGCATCCGGCCCTCGGCGCGGGCGAACTCGCCGTGGAACTCCGCGGAGTCGACGCCGGCCCCGCCCGGGGTCCCGCTCTTGGCCACCGCGATCGCGCGCATCTCGTCGAGCAGGCGCCGCCCGACGCCCAGCGCCCAGCCGGTGTGGCAGACCCCGGCCATGTTCGCGAGGCCCAGGCGGAAGACGGCCCCGCCGATCAGCGGCTCGGTGGTGGTGGCGACGTAGGTGTGCTCGGCGGGCACGAAGACCTCGTCGAGGTGGTAGTCGATGCTGCCGGTGGCCCGCAGCCCCATGACGTCCCAGTTGTCGACGAGGGTCGCGCGCTCCTTGGGCAGCGTGAACACCAGCGGCATCCCCGTCTCCTCGACGATCGCCGCGGTGTGCACGTGCGTGCAGTGGTGCAGGCCGGAGGCGAACTGCCACGAGCCCGACACGAGGTAGCCGCCGTCGGTGGTGCGGGCGCGGCCCGGCCGAGTGCCCTGGCCGGCCGCGAGGACGCGGTGCGAGGCCCCGTCGTTGAGCTCCGCGACGGCGTCGGCGCCGAGGTAGGCCGCGGTGGTGCTCGCGACCATCTGCAGGGTCATCGCGACCCAGCCGGTCGACGCGTCGGCCCGGGACACCGCGGCGATCGCCTCGATGAGCTGGCTCGGCGAGAACTCCGACCCGCCGAGCTCGGTCGGCATGCCCATGTCGAACACGCCGGCCTCGGTGAGCGTCCGCTCGACCCGCGGGGTGAGCCGGCCGCCGGCCTCGTTGCGCTCCGCCTCCTCGCGGAGCACGGGGTCGATGTCGGCGAGGCGGGCCATCATCTCGTCGAACCGGTCGCTGACGTGCAGGGCGGAACGGTCGAGCTGCTGGGTCATGAGGTCTCCCTGGTGCCGACCACGCCGTCGATCCACTGCTGGACGACGGCGCGGGTCTCGTCGGAGTTGGACTCGTAGGTCAGGGCGTGGCCGTTGCCGGTCACGCCGAACTCGGGCAGGTGCAGGCGGTCGACGGCGGCCCCGGCGACACGCAGGGACTGCTCGACGGCCGGGGCGAAATCGGTGAACATCGAGGCCTCCGCGGTGACCAGCGCGACCGGCAGGTCGGCCAGCGCCGGGATGCGCAGCGTCGACGGGTCGGCCGCGGCGGCCTCCTCGGCGCTCGCGCGGGGCGGGTCGTAGGTCAGCGGGGCGGCGGCCAGGCCCCAGTCGAGGCGGCCGATGCCGGGGAACTCGGCGAACGCGGGCCCGATCGGCTCCACCGCGACGAGCGCGGCTACGAGCTCGGGCCGCCGGTCGGCGAGCAGCCACCCGCAGGGGCCGCCCGCGGAGTGGGTCACGACGACCGCGGGGCCGATGCGGTCGAGGAGGTCGGCCAGCCGGTCGGCGTCCATCCGCTCGGAGGCGGCGAGGTCGGCGGGCAGGTACCCGGCGGAGGCCAGGAGGCGATCCTCCGCGGCCTCGTCGTCGGGATCGAGCGGCCAGCGGGTGTGGTCGGGCCGGTCGGGGTGGAAGAGGAACGCGCAGGTGGCGTAGTCGAACTGCGGTCCGGGCGCGCCCATGAGGTCGGGGTGCGCCGCCGAGCGCCCGTGCCCGGGGCGGTCGACGACGAGCGTCGGGTGCCCGGCCGCGACGAAGCCGGCGGCCCAGCCCGGGCGCCCGTCGGGCGTGCCGAGCCAGTCGGTGCCCTGCCCGCCGCCGCCGTGCACGAGGACGACGGGGAGCCGGCCGGTGTCGGTGGCCGGGGCCTCCCAGGCGACGAACATGGGGCCCTTCTGCCGCACCGCCCCGTCGGCGCCCGTGACCCGCTCGCCCGGCACCCAGAAGTGCCCGTGGCGGGTGGTGGTGGCCTCGGTGGCGGTCCAGGGGGCCGCGGCGACCGTGGTGCTCATGCCGGTCGACGTTAGGTGTGGTCGGGTCTCACCGCTCTCGCTACAGTGCAGGGACCTCTCCGTCCGCTGCACGGACCCGCGGGCGGGGACCACCCGCCTCGAGGTGCGCCGATGCACGAAGAGCCCCGCGACGTCGCGTCGTGGCCCGGTGCGGTCTCCGGGGTCCTCGTGCGCGCCGACTTCGAGTACGACCGGCCCGACCGGTTCCACGGCAGCATCGGCTACCGCCGGCTCGGCCCGGCGTCGCTCATCACGATGTCCTCGCGCCCGCACCGCGCGGTCCGCGAGGCCGCCCACATCGATCCGGCCGAGCCCGCCGAGACGGTGCTCGCGCTGCAGCTCGAAGGCCGCGCGTGGTTCCGCCAGGACGGCCGGACGGCGACGGTCGACCCGGGCGACCTGGTGTTCTACGACTCCAGCCGCCCCGTCGAGATCACCGCGGGGGAGGGCTACCGCACCCTCGCCTTCCGCTTCCCCACGGCGGGCGCGGGCGGCCACCGCCGGACCGACGCGCTGACGGCTACCACCCTGCGCGGCGCCCACGGGCTCGCCCCCGCGGTCGCGGGCCTGCTGACCGGGCTGCACGAGAGCCTGCTGAGCGCCCGACCGGCTCCCCTCGAGGCCACCGCGGGGCACGCCTGCGACATCGCCCGCACGCTGTTCGACGACGAGCTCGCCCGGCGCGGCCTGCTCTCCCCGCCCGACGCGCACGACGAGCTGCGCGCCGCGGTCGACCGCCACGTCGACGAGCACCTCGCCGACCCCGACCTGTCCCCGCGCTCGATCGCCGCCGCGCTGTTCGTCTCGCCCCGCCACCTGCACGCGGTGCTCGCCGAGCAGGGGCGCACCGTCGCCGGGACCATCCGTGCCCGCCGGCTGGAGCACTGCCTGGCCGACCTCGCCGACCCGGCGCAGGCCGTCACCCCGGTCTCGGCGATCGCCCGCCGCCGGGGGTTCACCAACCCCACCCGCTTCGGCCAGCTGGTCCGCGAGCGGACCGGGCGGACGCCGACCGCCTACCGGCGCGCGGCCCTCGGCTGACCCCTACGGGTCGTTGCGGGACATCTTCTCGACGTGGTCCGCGGCGTCGGCGTCCTTCGCGACCCCCTCGACCTGCTGCTTCGTCTGGTCCTGCTCGGACTTCTCGGGGTCGAGGCCCGTGAGGACCTCCTCGGTCTGCTCGTACTCCTGGACGTACTGCTGCTCGAGGTTGGCGGCACGGTCCGATGAGTCGCTCATACCGGCGGGAGTGCCCGTTCTGGAGGCCGTCCACCGCGGCGGGCGGGCACCATGGGCGCGTGGCCCCGCTCGACCTCGCGAACCTCCCGCCCGAGCAGGTCCGCGCCCTGCGCCGGGCCGTCGACGCCGACTTCCGCCCGCCGATGCTCGCGGCGTCGACGAAGGCGGGCGACCCGCCGCCGCCGCGGGAGGGCTGGTCGTTCGAGCGCAAGCTCGACGGGGTCCGCCTCATCGCCACCCGCGAGCGGGGCGAGCGGCCGCGGCTGTGGTCGCGCAACCACAAGCCGGCCGACGCGAGCTATCCCGAGGTGGTCGACGCCCTCGACGAGGCCGGGCCCGACCGCTTCGTCCTCGACGGCGAAGTGGTCGCCGCCGACGGGCGCTTCGGCTCGCTGCAGGCCCGGATGCACCTCAACGATCCGCGTCGCGCCCGCGCCACCGGCGTGGAGATCGAGTGCCACCTGTTCGACCTGCTCGTGCTCGACGACCTCGACGTCACCGGCCTGCCGCTGCGCACCCGCCGCCCGCTGCTCGAGGCGGTCGTCGCGCCCCGGCCCCCGCTGCTGGTGATCTCCCCGCTGCTCGACGGCGACCCGCTGGCCCTGCGCGACGAGGCCTGCGCCGACGGCTGGGAGGGGCTCATCGCCAAGCGCCTCGACGCGCCCTACGTCGGGGGCCGGGGGCACGACTGGCGCAAGCTCAAGTGCGTCCGCGACCAGGAGTTCGTCATCGGCGGCTGGACCGACCCCGCCGGGTCGCGGCAGGTCCTCGGCGCGCTGCTCGTCGGCTACCACGACGACGAGGGCCGGCTGCGGTACGCGGGGAAGGTCGGCACCGGGTTCGACGACGCCGCGCTGCGCCTGCTCCGCAGCACGCTCGACCCCCTCGCGACCCCGACGAACCCGTTCGTCGACGCTCCGCGGGAGCGCGGCCAGAACTTCGTGCGCCCCGAGGTGGTGTGCCAGGTCGGGTTCGGCGAGTGGACCTCCGACGGCCGGCTGCGCCACCCCCGCTACCAGGGGCTGCGTCCGGACAAGGGGGTGCCGGTGGCCCGTGAGCACTAATCCGTGTCGGGACGCGGATTAGTGCTCACGAGGGCTTCGCCCACCCCCTAGGGGTGGCGCGCGTAGGCGTCCAGGCAGCAGTAGACGAAGTAGGCCGCGAAGCCCGCGGCGGCGACCACGAACATCGTCGCGCCGACGGTGTGGGTGGCGATGGTGCGCAGGGCGATGTCGACGCCGCCGATCGCGTCGGGGTCGTCGTCGATCGCGGCGCCGGTCGTCAGGAGCCCGACGACGCCGAAGGTGACGGCGCGGGTCAGGTTCCCCACCGAGCCGGTCCAGAGCGTGAGCGGCCACCGGAACCCGTGGAGCTTCGCGGCGACGAAGTCGCTCATGAACGTGGCGCGGACGCCGGTGTAGGTCATCGAGAAGAACATGACGATCGCGATCAGCCCGACGACGCCGACGGCCCACCGGCCGCCCGGGAACGCGAACACCTCGCGCACCGTCTCCTGGAACGCGTTGCGGCGACCCTGGAGCCGGATCGCGAACTCGCCGGCGATCCAGGCGACCGAGAGCACGCCCAGGGCCTTCGCGCCCGCGCCGAGCCGCTTGCGCCAGCGCTCCCGCGGCGGCGCCCAGAGGAAGCCGACCGCGGCGGCCCGGATCTGCCACACGGCGAAGGCGACGAGGGCGAGCGCGGCGCCGGCGAGCAGCCAGCGCCCGAAGAAGCCGCCGCCGGCGGCGACGAGCGCGACGGCGCCGCGCGGGTCGGCGTACCGCTCGTCGCCGCGGGCCATGGTCGGCCCGAGGGCGGCGATGCGCACGGCGAGGACCGCGATGCCGAGGTGCACCAGGCCGTAGGCGACGAGGCCGACCCGGCCGATCGCCTCGACCCACGCCGGCGCGTCGCGGGGCTCGCGGACGGCCGTGACCCGGGACGCCCCCTCGTCGAGGGGGGAGACGGGCACGGCGGTCATGTCCGCAGTGATACCCGGCTCCGGCACCCCCGGTGCTGTGACACCGCTGTGAGCTGACCCCCACCACCCGTTCCGGGTGGTCACGGCCACCGGGCGGCGCGCGCGTACTGGTCGACCCAGGTGACCTCGTCGTCGACGCCGAGCTCGTGGGCGGCGCGCAGCGGCCAGTGCGGGTCGCGCAGGAAGGCGCGGGCGAGCAGGACGACGTCGGCCTGGCCGGTGGCGACGACCTTCTCGGCCTGGGCGGGATCGGTGATCAGGCCGACGGCGCCGGTGGGCACGCCGGCCTCGGCGCGGATGCGCTCGGCGAACGGGACCTGGTAGCCCGGGCCCACCGGGATGTCGGCCCGCGGGGTGTTGCCCCCGGTGGAGGTGTCGACGAGGTCGATCCCGGCGTCGGCGAGGAGGCGGGCGAGGGCGACCGAGTCGTCGCCGTCCCAGCCGCCGTCGGTCCAGTCGGTGGCCGAGATGCGGGCGAGCACCGGGACGTCGTCGCCGACCTCGGCGCGGACCGCGGCCGCGATCTCGACGGCGAGGCGGGTCCGGTTCTCGAACGACCCGCCGTAGGGGTCGGTGCGGCGGTTCGACAGCGGCGAGAGGAACTGGTGCACGAGGTAGCCGTGCGCGAAGTGGAGCTCCACCAGGTCGAACCCGGCGTCGAGGGCGCGGCGGGCCCCGGCGGCGAACGCGGCGGGCAGGGCGGCGATCTCGTCGTCGCCCATGGCCTGCGGCTCGGCGTAGTCGCCGAACGCCTCCGCCGACGGCGCGACGGGGGTCCAGCCGCCCTCGTCGACCGGGACGGAGCCGGTGCCGTCCCACGGGCGCAGCGTCGAGGCCTTGCGCCCGGCGTGGGCGAGCTGCATGCCCGCGGTGGCCCCCTGCGCGTGCAGGAAGGTGACGACGCGGCGCCAGGCGGCGACCTGCTCGTCGTTCCAGATCCCGGCGTCCTGCGGGGAGATGCGGCCCTCGGGGACCACGGCCGACGCCTCGGTCATCACCAGGCCGGCGCCGCCGGCGGCGAACTGGCCCAGGTGGACCAGGTGCCAGTCGTCCGGGACGCCGTCGGTCGCCGAGTACTGGCACATGGGGGCGACCCAGACGCGGTTGCGGGCGGTGACGCCGCGCAGGGTGATGGGACGGAAGAGCTCGCTGGACACGTCAACCGGCAACGCGGGGCAGCGTCGCGATCTTCCCGAGGACGTCGTCGACGGAGACCGCGAGCAGGGCCGGGTCGGGGTCGTCGGCGAACCGGTCGCCGCGCCGGAGCGCCGCGTCGGTCAGCGTGACGTGGGGGCCGCCCGGCGGCGGGCCCCACTGCTCGGGCCCGACCGGCCCGAACAGGGTCACCGACGGCGTGCCGTAGGCGGTGGCGACGTGGGAGATGCCGGTGTCGCCGCAGACCACGAGCCGGGCGTGCGCGACGAGGGCGCAGAGCTCGGCGATCCCGGTGCGCCCGGCGAGGTCGGTGCCGGGCACGGCGGCGGTGACCGGGGCGTCGTCGGCGCCGCCCGTGACCACCACGCGGTGCCCGGCGTCGGCCAGGGCGCGCGCCACCGCGGCGAAGCGCTCCACGGGCCAGCGCTTCGCCCCGAAGGCGGCGCCGGGGTGCACCACGGTCACGCCGGGGTCGGTCGCGGCCGGGGGCGGCAGGCGCAGGTCGTCGGCCGCCGCGGCGGCCGTGGCCGGGTCGACGAGGCCGGTGGCGGCGAGCAGGTCGCACCAGCGGCGGCGTTCTGGACGATGCGGGTCGTCGGTCCAGGCGGGGCCCGGCCAGCCCGGAGCGTCATGACCGATCCGGCGGACGGGCGCATCGTCGGGAACGAGGGCGTCGAGGCGCTCGTGGCTCTGTGGGCCGCGGCCGTGGAGGTTGACCAGCACGTCCGGCACCGCGCCGTCGTCGGGAACGCCCGCGGGGAACCCGGGCACCTCGTGGACCCAGGCCGGCCCGTGCAGGACCAGTCGGTGGTCGGGGAGGGCCCGGCCGATCAGCCGGAGCGCGGGCACGGCGACCAGCAGGTCGCCGAGCCCGAGGTCGCGCAGGACGTGCACCGACCGCGGCGGAGGCCTAACGGGCGTTCTCCCCGAGTCCCTCCCGCAGCTGCAGCAGCGTCTTGGCCAGGAGGCGGGACACGTGCATCTGCGAGATGCCGACCTCGGCGGCGATCTGCGACTGCGTCATGTTCTTGAAGAACCGCAGCATGATGATCGTGCGCTCCCGCGGGGGGAGCCCGGCGAGCAGCGGCGCCAGCGACTGCTGGTACTCGACCTTCTCCAGCGCCGCGTCGGCCTCGCCGAGGAGGTCGGAGACGGTGCCGGAGTCGGGGTCGTCGACGAGCATCTCGTCGAGCGAGCCCGACCGGTAGGCGTTGGAGGCCTCGAGGGCCTCGAGCACGTCCTCCTTCGACAGGCTCAGGTGCTCGGCGAGCTCCGCCGCGGTCGGCGCTCGCCCGATCGTCTGCGACATGGCCGACATCGCCGAGGACAGCGTGACGTTCAGGTCCTTGAGGCGGCGCGGCACCCGCATCGACCAGGCCTGGTCGCGGAAGTGGCGGCGGACCTCGCCGGTGATCGTCGGGACGGCGTAGGACAGGAAGTCGGTGCCGCGGGCCGGGTCGTACCGGTCGACGGCGTTGATCAGCCCGAGGGTGGCGACCTGCTCGAGGTCCTCCTCGGGCTCGCCGCGCCGGGAGAAGCGCCGGGCGATGTGCTGGGCCACCGGGAGGTGGCCGCGGACCAGCTCGTCGCGCAGCCGGGCTCGGCGGGGGTCGCCCTGCGGGAGCTGGGCGTGCTCGGCCAGCTTCGGCATGAGGTGGTCGTACTCACCCCGCGAGCCGCGGCGGCCGCGCTGCTCGGGGGCGGGCTCGGCGGTGGCGGGGGTCGCCTCGGGGGCGGCCGGGGTGGTGGTGACGGAGTCCTCCGCGGTCTCGGTCGAGGCGAGGGCGTCGGTGTCGCCGGCCGTCACGAAAACTCGGTTCCCAGCCGCCGGACGGACAGGCGCACGGCGAGCCGGAAGGGGTCGCCGGCCTGGCCGGGGGTGGCCGAGAGCATGCGCACGTCGTCGGCGAGCGTGGTGAGGATCCGCCAGCCGAACGAGTCGGTGGGCAGGCGCCCGGGGCCGGCGGTGAGAACGGTGGCGGTCACCGTGATGCGCTCCTCGTCGAGAATGAAGGTGCAGGTGAGGCGGGTGTCGGGGCGGGCCAGCCCCACCAGGGAGGAGCAGGCCTCGTCGACGGCCATCCGCAGGTCGGCGACGGCGTCGAGGGTGAACTCGGCCCGTGCGGCGAGGTCGGCGGCGACGGAGCGCATGGTCACCGAGGCGCGGTCGGTGGCGGGGATGCGGACCTCGACGTCGTCGGGCGGATCGTCGCGGTCGACGACCGGGTGGAAGGGCCGAGCCACGAACACCTCCTCGTCGCACACGGGCGCACCAGATGCCGTCGCACACGACAGATCCGGCGGAGCGCATGATCTCCGCGGCTCGGGTGGCGTCCCGGCCGTCCTCGGTCGCCGGTCGTGTACCCGGGCCCCGGGGGCACAAACCGGGTGGTCCGCCGTCCGGGCGTGGCGGACCCGAACCGCGGCGGGTCGGCGGCGCGCCCGGGGGGTGTGGTGTGCTGCCCGGCGTGCACCCGCCGGCCGCCGTGCTCTTCGACCGGGACGGCACCCTCGTCCACGACGTCCCCTACAACGGTGATCCGGCGCGGGTCGCCGTCGTCGACACCGCGCGCCCGGCGCTCGACCGGCTCCGCCGGGCCGGGATCGGCATCGGGGTGGTGAGCAACCAGTCGGGGGTCGCCCGCGGCCTGCTGACCCCGGAGCAGGTCACCGCGGTCAACGCGCGGGTCGAGGAGCTGCTGGGGCCGATCGGGGTCTGGTCCTGGTGCCCGCACGGCGCCGACGACGGCTGCGCCTGCCGCAAGCCCGCGCCCGGCCTCGTGCTCGACGCCGCCCGCGCGCTCGGCGTCGACCCGGCGACGACCGCGGTCGTCGGCGACATCGGGGCGGACGTCGGCGCGGCCCGGGCCGCCGGGGCGCGCGCCGTGCTCGTCCCCACGCCGGTGACCCGTGCCGAGGAGGTCGCCGACGCCCCGCTCGTGGCGCGCGACCTCCTGCACGCCCTCGACCTGCTGGGGGTCCCGGCGTGAAGGTGCTGGCGGTGCGCCTCGACTCCGACGGCGACGTGCTGCTCACCGGCCCCGCGATCCGCGCGGTCGCGGGGCACGCCGACGAGGTGGTCGCGGTGGTGGGCCCGAAGGGCCGGCAGGCGGCGGCGCTGCTGCCGGGGGTGACCCGCACCGAGGTGTGGCACTGCGGCTGGGTCGACGGCGACGCCCCGCCGGTCGACGACGCGTCGGTGGCCGACGCGGTCGCCCGCCTCGCGGCGCACGGGGCCGACGAGGCCGTCGTGTTCACCTCCTTCCACCAGTCGCCGCTGCCGACCGCGCTGGTGCTGCGCCTCGCCGGCGTCCGGCGGATCACCGGGGCGTCGGTCGACTTCGCGGGCGGGCTCCTCGACGTCCGGGCCCGCCCGGGCCACCCGGACCCGGCGCACCCGGCGCACGACCCCACCGCCGATCTCGACGAGGACCTCCCCGAGCCCGAACGGGCCCTGGCGATCGCCGCGCGGGGCGGGTTCACGCTCCCGCCCGACGACGACGGCCGCCTCCGCGTCGCGACGGGCGGTGCGTCGGGGGAGGCGGCGCAGCTGCTCGCCCGGCACGGCGTGACGGGCCCCTACGTGGTGCTGCACCCCGGGGCCTCCGTCCCGGCGCGGGCGTGGCCGCCGCAGCGGTGCGCCGAGGGCGTGGCGGCGCTCTCCGCCGCCGGGCACCGGGTGCTCGTCACCGGCTCGCCCGGCGAGACCGCGCTGACGGCGGCCGTGGCGGGCACGGCGGGGGTCGACCTCGGCGGCGCGTCGAGCTTCCCCGTGCTCGCGGAGGTGCTGCGGGGCGCCGACGCGGTGGTGGTGGGCAACACCGGGCCGGCCCACCTGGCGGCGGCGGTCGGCACGCCGGTGGTGTCGCTGTTCGCGCCGGTCGTCCCGCCCGAGCGGTGGGCGCCCTACGGCGTGCCCCGGGTGCTGCTGGGCGACCAGGATGCGGCGTGTCGCGGGACGCGTGCCCGGGAATGCCCCGTGCCCGGCCACCCGTGCCTGGCGGGAGTGGCGCCGGAGGACGTCGTGACAGCTGTCACCCGGTTGAAACGGTAACTCTGAGTAGTAGTTGCCCGCGTGGCGTTTATCGTTCCGTGCTCGCTGGGATTCCTTGCCAGTGACTTCCGCTCCTACCACGAGTCCGTCCCTGACGGTGCTGCACTGGCACGTGCACGGCTCGTGGTCCACCGCCTTCGTCCAGGGCCGGCACCGCTACCTGCTGCCGACCCTGCCCGAGCGCGGTCCCTGGGGCGGTGGCCGCCCGGCTGCCTGGACCTGGCCCGATACGGCCGTCGAGTGTTCGCCGGAGCGGCTCGCGGACCTCGCCGACGAGATCGACGTCGTCGTCCTGCAGCGGCCCGAGGAGATCGACCTCGTGGCCCGCTGGACCGGACGGGTGCCCGGCGTCGATCTCCCGGCGGTCTTCCTCGAGCACAACACCCCGCGGGGCGACGCACCCGCCACGCGGCACCCGATGGCGGAGCGTGACGACATCCCGGTCGTCCACGTGACCCACTTCAACGCGCTCATGTGGGACACCGGCCGGGCCCCGGTCCACGTCGTCGAGCACGGGGTGATCGACCCCGGCCACCGGTACACCGGGGAGCTCGAGCGGGCGGCCGTCGTCGTGAACGAGCCCGTGCGCCGCCACCGCGTCACCGGCACCGACCTGCTGGCCGGGTTCGCCGACACCATCGGCCTGGACGTCTTCGGCATCGGCTCCGAGCGGCTGCCCGAGGCGGTCACCCATCCCGGTATCCGCGTCGTCGGCGACCTCCCGCAGTCCCGGATGCACGCCGAGATGGCGAGCCGGCGGCTCTACCTGCACCCGATCCGGTGGACCTCCCTGGGCCTCGCCCTCATCGAGGCGATGATGCTGGGGATGCCCGTCGTCGGGCTGGCCACCGCGGAGGCGGCGGTGTCGGTGCCCGAGGACGCCGGTGTCGTCGCGACCGACCTCGCCGTCCTGCACGAGGCGATCCGCACCTACCTCGCCGATCCCGGGCTCGCCCGCGCCCACGGCGCCCGGGCCCGGGAGATCGCGACGCGGAAGTTCGGGGTGTCCCGGTTCCTCGACGACTGGGACGCCGTGCTCGCCGAGGTCGCCGAGCGCGCACCCGCCACGCCCGTTCCCCTCTAGAGTCCCGTCCGACCCGGCCGGGCATCGTCGCCCTGCGCCCCGACCGACGTCCCTCACGACCCGACGACCTGAGACCACGGTCGTCCGGTTCTCTCTCGACACCGCCGTGCGCCCTCGCGCACCCCGCCCCGCCGCCGGCACGTCCGCGGCGTGCGGGAGCGCGCCCGCACCTGGAGGAGGAAGCACGCCATGCGGATCGCCATGGTCTCCGAGCACGCGAGTCCGCTCGCCGCCTGTCCCGGCCACGCCGGGGCCGGTGGGGTGGGCAGTGTTGACGCCGGCGGGCAGAACATCCACGTCCACGCCCTGGCCACCGCCCTCGCGCGGGCCGGCCACGAGGTCGTCGTGCACACCCGCCGCACCGACCCGTTCTCGCCGCAGCGCGTCCGCATGGGCGACGGCGTCGTCGTCGACCACGTGACCGCCGGCCCGGAAGCCGAGCTGGGCAAGGACGACCTGCTCGAGCACATGGCGGAGTTCGCCGCGGTCCTGCGTGAGCGCTGGGCCGACGAGCGGCCCGACGTGGTGCACGCCCACTTCTGGATGTCGGGGATCGCGGCGCTCGAGGCCGGGCGCGCCCTCGGCGTGCCGGTGGTGCAGACCTTCCACGCGCTCGGCTCGGTCAAGCGCCGCCACCAGGGCGCCGAGGACACCAGCCCGCCCGGGCGCGTCGCCCTCGAGAGCGACCTCGGCGCCTCGGTCGACCGGGTCGTCGCCACCTGCCGCGACGAGGTGGCCGAGCTCGTCGCCCTCGGCGTGCCGGCCGACCGCGTCGACGTGGTGCCCTGCGGCGTCGACATCACGCAGTTCACCCCGCCGATCGGCGGCCGCCCGCCCGGGCCGCCCCGCATCGTCACCGTCTCCCGGCTGGTCCCGCGCAAGGGCGTCGACACCGCCGTCCGCGCGCTCGCCCGGATGCGGGTGCCCGCCGAGCTCGTCGTCGCCGGCGGCCCGGAGGCCGCGCGGCTCGACGACGACGCCGAGGTCGCCCGGCTCCGGGCGCTGGCCCGTGCCGAGGGCGTGGCCGACCGGGTCCGCTTCGTCGGCCGCGTCGGCCCCGCGGGGGTGCCCGACCTGCTGCGCGCCGCCGACGTCGTCACCTGCCTGCCCACCTACGAGCCGTTCGGGCTCGTGCCCCTCGAGGCGATGGCCTGCGGGAAGCCCGTCGTGGCCGCGCGGGTCGGCGGGCTCGCCGACACCGTCCTCGACGGCGTCACCGGCCTGCACGTGCCGCCCGGCGTCCCCGGCGAGGCCGACGCCGCGCTCGACGCGCTGCTCGCCGACCCCGCCCGCGCGGCCGAGATGGGCCGCGCCGGTCGCGCCCGCGTGTGCGCCGACTACGCCTGGGACCGCGTCGCCGCGGCCACCGCGGAGGTCTACCGCGGGGTGGTCGCCGAGGCGTCCGGCCCCGCCGACACGGCGGTCCCCGCCGGGATGGCGGTGCGCTCGTGAGCCCCATGACCAGGGTCACCGACCCCCACCTCGTCGTCGGGGGCCACCTCGACGACCTGATCGTCACCCTCGACGCCGTCCGCGCCCACGCGCCGGTCTTCGCGGCCTGGGGGAGCGAGCTCGCGTCCCGCCTCTCGGCCGGACGCCGGCTGCTCGCGGCCGGCAACGGCGGCAGCGCCGCCGAGGCCCAGCACCTCACCGCCGAGCTCGTCGGGCGCTACCGCGGCGAGCGCGAGCCGCTCTCCGCGCTCGCGCTGCACGCCGACACCTCGACGATCACCGCGCTCGGCAACGACTACGGCTTCGTCGAGATCTTCGCCCGCCAGGTGCGCGCCCACGGGCGGCCCGGCGACATCCTCATGCTGCTCTCCACCAGCGGGTCGAGCGAGAACCTGCTCGCGGCCGCCGAGGTCGCGCGGGCGCTCGGGGTCACGGTCTGGTCGATCACCGGCCCCGGCCCCAACCCGCTCTCGATCGCCAGCGACGAGGCCATCTGCCTGCCCGGCGTCACGCCGTCGGTGCAGGAGGCGCAGCTCGTCGCGGTCCACCTGCTCTGCGAGATGGTCGACACGACCCTCGGGAGGTCCGTCCGATGACTGCGAAGGCCCCCCTGGTGGTGGTCGGCGACGCCCTGCTCGACGTCGACGTCGACGGCAGCGCCACCCGCCTCTGCCCCGACGCGCCCGTCCCGGTGCTCGACACCCACGACGAGCGCGCCCGCCCCGGCGGCGCCGGGCTCGCGGCGCTGCTCGCCGCGGTCTCCGGGTCGCGGCCGGTCACCCTGATCACCCCGCTCGGCCCCGACGACGGCTCGGCGCGGCTGCGGGAGCTCCTCGCGCCGGTCGAGGTGATCGGGCTCCCGACGAGCGGCGCGGTGCCGGTGAAGACCCGCGTGCTCGCGGGCACCCGCCCGCTCGTCCGCCTCGACTCCGGTGGGCTCGGCGTGGGCCCCTGGGACCTCACCGACGCGGCCGCCGCCCTCGAGGGCGCCGCCGGCGTGCTGGTCTCGGACTACGGGCGCGGCGCCACCGCTGACCCCGCCCTGCGCGAGCTGCTCACCGCCGCCGCGCGGCGGGTCCCGGTGGTCTGGGACCCGCACCCCCGCGGCGCGGCCCCGGTCCCCGGCGCCGCCCTGGTCACCCCCAACCTCGCCGAGGCCGGCGCGTCGGCGGGGGAGTGGCTCTCGTCCGCCTCCGCCGCCGCGGCGACCCTGCGCGAGCGCTGGTCGGCCGAGGCCGTCGTCGTCACCGCGGGCGCCCACGGCGCCGTGCTGCGCTCCGCGGCCGGCGTCGGCGTCGTGCCCGCCCACGG